>CAYNOF010001232.1:0-1942 GCA_964398335.1 uncultured Rhizobiaceae bacterium | reverse complement strand
GATGCAGGAGGCCGCGACCCGCCTGCTCGGCCGGCACGACTTCACCAGCTTCCGCAGCGCCGCCTGCCAGGCGCGCTCGCCGGTGAAGACCCTGGACCGCTTCGACGTGACGCGCACGGGCGACGAGATCCGGCTGGACATCGCCGCGCGCTCCTTCCTGCACAACCAGGTGCGCATCATGACCGGCACCCTGAAGCTGGTCGGCGAGGGCAAGTGGACGGCGCGGGATGTCGCCGACGTGCTGGCGGCGCGTGATCGCACGCGCGGCGGCCCGACCGCGCCGCCCGACGGGCTCTACCTCGCGGCGGTGCGCTATGACGGCGCGTCAGCCCGGGGCGGCGGGCAGGCGGCCGACGGCGCCGGCGACGAGGATGAATAGGGTGAAGCTGATCCAGTAGTTCAGCACCGACAGCGCAACGGCCTGGCCGATGCCGATCGACAGCGTGCCGCGCAGGATTCGGGTCAGCCAGAACACGCCCATCACGGTCAGCACCAGTTCCACGCCGCTCGCCAGCCAGGCGGGCACGACCTCGCCAATGGCCGCGGTCATGGTCCCGAACACGATCATCGGCACGTTGGCCCAGTTCATCGCCACCACGGCGCCGATATAGCGCGGGGTCCAGCCGGCGCGTCGCGCGATCTCCAGCAGGACGACGGGAAAGGCCGTCCACTCGATGATGTAGCTCAGCGCCTCGGTCAGGATGACCAGGCTGTCGGATGCCACCGTGTCGGTGCGCTGATAGGCGATCAGCAGGCAGAAGACCTGCAGCGGCGCGATCAGCAGCGCGACGCGGAACGAGCGCCAGAAGCCCTCGCGCGTGCGGTCCAGCATGTAGAGGCCGCCGCCGTCGCCCCACATCAAGCGCCACGCTCCCGATACCCCGTGGGCGATCTCGGTGCGACTCAGCATGGCAAGGCAACTCTGTGGGACACGCGCATCGGGCGGCACCATAGGGCACCGCGCGCGGCGTCGCGACAGGCTACTGCAGCAGCGCGATCCCCGGGTTGGTCGCGCGGCAGATCGAGATGTGGTCGGCCACCAGCGAGGGCCCGCGCGGCAGCACCAGCCCGGCCTCGGCCATCTTGTGCGCGAAGGCGGCGAGGTGGGCGGTGGCGATGCGCGAAGCGGCCCGCGGCAGCGGATCCATCAGCAGCGCCAGGGCGATCTCGTCGCGGTCGCGCTGCGTCGCCGCCACCGCGTCGAGCACGCGCTCCTCGTCCGGGCTGACATAGGGGCAGTTCATGCAGCGCACGTCGAGCGGCCGGCGCGTACCGGCGACCAGCGCCTCCATGAAGTCGCAGAACGGCGTCAGCCCGTCGCCGATATCGGCGTGATGGAAGCCCCGCCTCAGCGTCTGCGGCCGCGCCTCGCCGTCGCCGCGCCGCAGCCGCCACTCGCGCAGCGCCCAGACCACGAAGCGTTCCGCCAGCCTCAGGCTGTCCAGGGTGCGCGCCTCGACCGGGCAATCATGGGACATGGCGGCATCCTCCGGACGCTGGACAACAGGTCCGGCGACAATATTGCTATTGAGAATTAGTCGCAACTACGAATCCGATGCTGATGTGATGCGGCGAAACCGTGCAAAACCGACAATCGTAGGGGCAGAAATAGGGGAACTCGGATTCTGGCGGTAGACCGGCACCAGTCACTCGAATGGAGCCCGCGTCATGGCCTGCAACCGCACGATCTCGCCCGACTTCTGGACCTGGGAGGCGGTCATCGACTGCCAGCCGATGACACGCCTGCTGTTCATCGGCCTCTGGAACTTCGCCGACGATGGCGGCGTCCAACCCCTGCGGCCGCGCACCATCCGCATGCAGGTGTTTCCCGGCGACACCATAGACAACGATAGAGTGCGCGCGATGATCGACGAGCTGGCGGCGCAGGGCTTGGTGCGCATCTACGCGGTCGACGGCGTCGAGTACCTGGCGATCGTCGACT
>CAYNOF010001231.1:0-1780 GCA_964398335.1 uncultured Rhizobiaceae bacterium | reverse complement strand
TCAGCTATAGCCATGGATTGGAGTACGCGATCGAGGAGGGCCTCGTGCGCGACCGCGAGTCCTTGCGCGCGTGGATCGCCGGCGTGCTCGCCAACGGTGCGGGCCGAGTCGACGGTGCGCTGTTCGCGGCGGCGTGGCGCGCCGCCGATGCCGGCGACGAGGCCGAGCTCGATTCGGTGAGCGAGCTCGCGGCGGCCTGGCGCGGCACGGCGGAGATGGCGCTGGAGTCGCGACAGCAGGGCACGTCCTTCGCCACCATCACGAAGACGGCGTGGCCGGATGCTCGGCTCGACGCGCTGCTGGCGCGGCACGACGGCGAGATCGCCTTGCCGGTCGCGGTTGCGGTCGCCGCGGCGTGGCATGGCATCGCGCTCGCGGCGGCGTTGACCGGCTACCTGCATGCCTTCGCCGCCAACCTCGTTTCGGCGGCAGTGCGCGCGATCCCGCTGGGCCAGACCGACGGCCAGCGGGCGCTGGCGGCGCTGGAAGCGGATGTCGCCGAGGCCTCGGCCCGCGCCATCGCCCAGCGGTCGCTCGACGAGGTGGGTGGCGCGGCGCCTCTTGTCGACTGGTGCTCGATGCGCCATGAGACGCAATACACGAGGTTGTTCAGGTCATGATCGGCAACGGACCCTTGCGCGTGGGCATCGGCGGCCCGGTGGGATCGGGCAAGACGGCGCTGGTCGAGCGCCTGTGCAAGCGCATGCGCGAAGCCTACGACATCGCCGTGGTGACCAACGACATCTACACCAAGGAAGACGCGCAGTTCCTGACCCGCGCCGGCGCGCTGCCGGCCGAGCGCATCGTCGGCGTCGAGACCGGCGGCTGCCCGCACACCGCGATCCGCGAGGACGCCTCGATCAACCTCGCCGCGGTCGCCGACATGGTCAGGCTGTTTCCGCGCATGGAGGTGATGTTCGTCGAGTCGGGCGGCGACAATCTCGCCGCGACCTTCTCGCCGGAACTGGCCGACCTGACGATCTACGTCATCGACGTCTCGGCCGGCGACAAGATCCCGCGCAAGGGCGGGCCGGGCATCACCCGCTCGGACCTGCTGGTGATCAACAAGATCGACCTCGCGCCGCTGGTCGGCGCCAGCCTCGAGGTGATGGACCGCGACGCGAGGAAGATGCGCGGCGCGCGGCCCTTCGTGTTCTCCAACCTCAAGGAAGATCGCGGCGTCGCCGAGATCGCCGATTTCATCATCCGCCAGGGCGGGCTGCCGGTCCGTCCCATGGGCACCTCTCAAGCAGCCTGAGGATCAGACATGCGCCTTATCGCCATCGCCGCCACCCTGCTCGCCGTGACCGCCTCCGCCGCGCAGGCCCATACCGGCCATCCGCTCGGCAGCGCGGGCGCCGGTGCGCTGCATCCCTTCACCGGCCTCGATCACCTGCTGGCGATGCTGGGCGTCGGCATCTGGGCCGCGCATATCGGCGCCACCGGCGAGCGCCGTGCGACCTGGCTGGTGCCGGCGTCGTTCGTCGTCGTCATGGCGCTGGGCGCCGTCGCCGGCCTGTCGGGCGCGACCTTGCCGCTGGCCGAAGCCGGCATCCTGGGCTCGGTCGTGCTGCTCGGCCTGCTGATCGCCGCGACGCCCCGCCTGCCGCTGTGGGCGCCGATGGCCGTGGTCGCGCTCTTCGCCTTCTGCCACGGCTTCGCGCACGGCGCGGAGATGCCGGCGTCGTCCTCGGCGCTGGCCTATGGTGCGGGTTTCGTCGCCGCGACCATCGCCCTGCATCTGGCCGGCATCGGCATCGGCCTGCTGGCGCGTCGCCTG
>CAYNOF010001230.1:0-4129 GCA_964398335.1 uncultured Rhizobiaceae bacterium | reverse complement strand
GCCCTTCTCCTTCATGCGGATCGCCTCTTCCACGGCGATCTCGTCGAAGGGATTCATCGACATCTTGACGTTCGCCGTCTCGACGCCCGTCTTGTCGGCCTTGACGCGGATCTTGACGTTGTAGTCGATCACGCGCTTGACCGCGACCAGCACCTTCATTTGTCGTTGGCCCTCGGGATTTTTCTTGCGAAGGCGTGGGTGTAGGTCGCCTCGCATCGGCCTGTCAAGCCGATGCGGCACTGCACACAAGCCGGTTCGATCAGCGAAAGTGCCGCCAAATCAACCGCTTGCAAAGAATCGCCGGCCGATCAGCGATTCGCGCCGGGCACCCATAACACGTCCTTCGCGCCACGGTCGTTGGCGTGGCGCGAAAGCACGAAGATCAGATCCGACAGCAGGTTTATGTAGCGGATGTCCTCGGCGAAGACAGGCTCGCGCTCGGCCAGCGCCGTAATCACGCGCTCGGCGCGGCGCGCCACGGTCCGCGCCAGATGCAGATACGCCGCCGCGGTGCTGCCGCCGGGCAGCACGAAGGAATTCAGCGGCTGGAGCTCGGCGTTGAGCGCGTCGATCTCCTTCTCCAGCCGCTCGACCTGGCTGGCGATGATGCGCAGCGGCTCCCACTCCACCTTGGTGCCGTCGTCGGGCGTGCACAGATCGGCGCCGAGATCGAACAGATCGTTCTGGATGCGGCCCAGCATCGCGTCGATCTCGGGCGACGGCGGCTGCAGGCGCACCAGCCCGATCACCGCGTTGGTCTCGTCGACGGCACCGTAGGCCGAGACGCGCGGATCGTGCTTGGGCACGCGTTTGCCGGTGCCGAGCGAGGTTTTGCCCTTGTCGCCGCCGCGCGTGTAGATGCGGGTGAGCTGAACCATCAGGCTCCCCGGCTGGTGATGTACCAGAGAACGATGAACACGATCGCCGCCAGCTGCAGGCGCACGCGCCACCACATGAAACGGTTGCTGCGCCGGGCATGATCCAGCCCGCCGGCGCGCATCCCGGCCATGCCGACGAAGATCGATCCCAGCGCGCCCAGCATCGAGAGCCCGGCGAGGATCAGGAACAGGAAGGAGAGAATCTTCATCGATCCAACATGGGGTGGCGGCCGACGCGACGCCAGCCTTATCCGGCCCGACCTATCCGGGGAGGCCGATCGCGTCGCGCAGGCGGTGGTACTGGATGGCCAGGGCGATGAACGGCTGGCGGATCTCGAACAGCGGCACCTTGGGCAGGTCGCTGAGCGGCAGGTCGAGATCGGCGTCAGGCGTGCCCGAGAGCGCCTTCGCCAGCACCGTGCCCATCGCCGTCGTCATCGCCACGCCGCGGCCGTTGTAGCCCAGGCCGGTGATCACACCCGGCGCGAGGCGGCAGAGATGCGGCATGTGGTCGAGGGTCAGCCCGACCGTGCCCGACCAGGCATATTCGTATTGCGGCGTGTCGAGGAACGGCCACAGGCGCTGCACGGTGCGCATCAATGTGTCGAGCGTGGCGTTGCCGACATGCTCGCTCATCGGTCCGCGCCCACCCATCAGCAGGCGGCCATCGGCGTCGAGGCGATAATAGACCGCGAGCTTGCGCGTCTCCGACACCACCGCGCCGCCGGGCAGGATGCGCTTGCGCACGTTGTGACCCAAAGGCGTGGTGGCGATCTGCACGCTCTTCACCGGCACCTGCGCCGTTCGCAGGCCGGGCCACAGCTCGTCGCTGTAGGCATCGGTGCACAGCGCCACCTGCCCGGCGCGCACCGAGCCCTTGGCCGTGCGCACGCGCCAGCCGTCGCCGTCCTTCTCGATCGCCGTCGCGCGCGACTGAACGAAGAGACGCGCCCCGGCCTTCACCGCGGCGCGCGCCAGCCCGCGCGCATAGGCGAGCGGATTGACCTGCCCGGCGCGGCGATCGATCCAGCCGCCCTCATAGAAATCGTGGCCGGTCTCGTCGGCGATGGTCTTCTTGTCGAAGATGTCGGCCGGCGCGCCCTCGCGCTGCCACTCCTCGGCGCGCGCCAGCACGCTTTTCAGCGCGATCTTCGAATGCGCACCCTGGATCCAGCCGCCCTGCCTGGCCGGACAGTCCATGGCGTGCCGCTTGATCAGGTCGAACACCAGATCGGCCGCGCCGCCGGACAGCTTGACGATGCGGCTGCCCATGTCCTGGCCGAAATCGCGGCGCAGCTCGCTGGGGTCCATCTTCAGGCCGGGGATCACCTGTCCGCCGTTGCGGCCCGAGGCGCCGTTGCCGATCTCGCCGGCTTCGAGCAGCACGACCGACAGGCCGCGCTCGGCAGTATGCAGCGCCGTCGACAGGCCGGTGAAGCCGCCGCCTACGACGACAACGTCAGCGGTCAGCTCGCCTTCGAGAGCGGCAAGAGCGGGAGCGGCGGCGGCGGTGGCGGCCCACAGGCCGCCTTCCATGCCGGGACGATGAACGGGACGGTCGGACATAGGCCGACCGTAGCGCGACTTAATCCGATGTGCGACGGCGCAATCGCTCGAGGCGTTGGCGAATCTCCTCGCGCGACGGCACGCCCTCGGCGGCGCGTGCCATTGCCCGATTGAGATCCTCGGGCAGGGTCGCATCGGCAAAGCGCTTGGCCCCGACATACCCGGCGAGGCCGCCGGCGCAGGCGCCCATAGCCGCGGTCACCAGCGCGCCCGGGCCGGTCTTCAGGCCGATCATCGCACCCAGCGCGCCGCCGGCCTTGAAGCCAGCGACGCCACCGGCCCAGCTGCCGGCCTGCGCCACGCTCTCGACCGCCAGCGGCCGGATCGACTTCTGCTTCGCGCTGACGGTACCGGCGCGGCCCATCTCCAGAGCCGTCCATGCCAGGCCGATGTTCTGGAACACCTGCCAAACCCGATCGGGAGACATCATCCCTCCAGGCCGCATGATCGCGGCGCTGCAACAAATGGGGATGCGGGACAAGCGGCACAAGCTGCGACGCGAACGCCGTTGACGACGCGGGTAGAGAACCACTATCCAGACCCCGGGCCACGCTCCCCCACCGGAGCGCTTCTCTTCTGGAAGGGAGAGCTGTCTATGAAGCCGAACGCTCGTCCTCTGCGTCCTGATTTTTCCTCCGGTCCCTGCGCCAAGCGCCCCGGTTGGACGCCCCAAGCCCTCCTCGACGCCGCCACCGGCCGCTCCCACCGCTCGAAGATCGGCAAGAAGAAGCTCGCCGAGGTGATCGACCGCACGCGCAAGGTGCTGGGCATCCCCGCCGGCTACCGCATCGGCATCGTGCCCGCCTCCGACACCGGCGCCGTCGAGATGACGCTGTGGTCGATGCTGGGTGCGCGCCCGGTCGACATCCTCGTCTGGGAGAGCTTCGGCGAAGGCTGGGCTACCGACATCGTCAAGCAGCTCAAGCTCAAGGATGCGCGCACGCTCAAGGCGCCCTATGGCGAGCTGCCCGACCTCAAGCAGGTCGACTGGTCGCACGACGTGGTCTTCACCTGGAACGGCACGACCTCGGGCGTGCGCGTGCCCGACGGCAAGTGGATCGCCGACGACCGCGCCGGCCTTGCGATCTGCGACGCCACCTCGGCGGTGTTCGCGCAGGATCTGCCGTGGGCCAAGCTCGATGTCGTGACCTGGAGCTGGCAGAAGGTGATGGGCGGCGAAGGCGCGCACGGCATGATCGTGCTCAGCCCGCGGGCCGTCGCGCGGCTCGAAAGCTACACGCCGCCGTGGCCGGTGCCGAAAATCTTCCGCCTCACCAAGGGCGGCAAGCTGATCGACGGCGTCTTCGTCGGCGAGACCATCAACACGCCCTCGATGCTCTGCGTCGAGGATTATCTCGATACGCTCGCCTGGGCGAAGTCGATCGGCGGTCTCAAGGCGTTGCGGGCCCGCGCCGACGCCAATTTCAAGGTGCTCGCCGACTGGGCGGCGCGGACGCCGTGGATCGATTTCTTCGCCGAGGATCCGGCGACCCGCTCGAACACGTCGGTGACGCTCAAGGTCGTCGATCCCGCGGTCGCCAAGCTCGACCTTGCGGGCCAGGAAGCGTTCGTCCGCGCCATTGCGGCCCGCCTGGACAAGGAAGGCGTCGCCTACGACATCGCCTTCCATCGGGACGCGCCGCCGCATTTCCGCATCTGGGCCGGCGCGACGATCGAGGCTTCCG
>CAYNOF010001229.1:0-3855 GCA_964398335.1 uncultured Rhizobiaceae bacterium | reverse complement strand
TGCGCGCCATGACCGGCGCGGCGCAGGCGCTCAAGCCCTGCACGATGCGCAGCACGATCAGGTGGTTGGCGTTGTCGGCGAGGGCGCACAGTGCGCTGGAGGCGATGTAGAGCACGACGCCGGCGATCAGCACCGGCTTGCGGCCGAAATAGTCGCCCAGCGGGCCAGAGATGATCTGGCCGAAGCCGAAGGCGATCATGAACGCCGACAGGCTGAGCTGGATCTGCGAGGCGCTGGCCTGGAAATCGCCGCGGATGGTCGGGAACGCCGGCAGGTACATGTCGATCGACATCGGCGTGAACGCCGTCAGCATCGCCAGCACGGCGATCAGGACAGGGGTCAGGCGACGGTCCGCGACTGATGGCGGCGACATGGGCAGATCGGTGTCTCGCGGCATCCGGTGACTCGTACTCTGGCGGCTGGGGATCACACGCAAGACTGGGACCAGCGCGCGGCCCGAAAGCCGCGCGCCGGCCGAAGACAGATCAGGCGCGCCAGAACGGCTTGTCGATCTCGTAGCGGACATCGGCCTCGCTCATGCCCATGTCGGCGATGTCGCGCTGGGTCATGTGCGCCAGCATCGCGCGCTCCATCGTGCGCTGACGCCACAGGCGCAGGGTGCCGAGGATGCCGCTGAACGGCGAGGCCTCGGCGGGGCGGCTGGCCGCCCTGTCGAGGAATGAGTCGGTGGTGGTGATAGCCATGGTCTTGTTCCTTCAAATCAGCCGACGTTCGCACCGGCGACGTCGGGGGTCTTACGGAAGCCAGCCACCAGGCGCGCACCCAATGCGCGCACGGCACGGCCGAGCAGGACGTTCATTTCGATCGCGCGCATCACGCGGGCATGCGCGTGGAGCGCGGCGGCAGTATCCGGCGAATAGCTGAGGGTGCCGTTGGCGATGCGAGCCTGGATATCGGCATAGTACTTATCAGAGCGCATACTAACCTCCTTAAGGGTTAGAGCGTCTCTCCCAACGAGGTCCGGCGTCTTTGTCCGGTAAGGGTAGTATATGGGTCAGTAACCTTGTCTGATCAGCGGAATTGCTGCATCGCATCATTGCAAAAGAATCATGGTGGCTGTTTCAGACGCATGACTGAGCTAAATGTCGGCAATCATTGATCGATTGATGCGCGTCCATGATCATGCCGGCCTCGTTTCGGGGAGGGTTTCATGGACTTGAGGCTGACCGGCAAGTCGGTCCTGATCACCGGCGGCTCGAAGGGCATCGGCTATGCCTGCGCCGAATCCTTCGCCGCCGAGGGCTGCAACCTGCACTTGGCGGCGCGCAGCCAGCAGAATTTGGACGAGGCGCGCAACAGGTTGCGCCAGCGCTTCAACGTCTCGGTCGACCTCCACGCCGTCGACCTGGCGGACGGCGACGCGGCGCGCGGGCTGGTCAAGGCCTGCTCGACCGTCGACATCCTGGTGAACAACGCCGGCGCCATCCCGCGCGGCGACGTCGAGAGCATCGACGAGGCGAAATGGCGCGAGGTCTGGAACCTCAAGGTCTTCGGCTACATCAACATGACGCGCGCCATGCTGACCGAGATGAAGGCGCGCAAGAGCGGCGTGATCGTCAACATCATCGGCCTGGCCGGCGAGATGCCGAACTACGACTACGCCGCCGGCAGCATGGGCAATGCCTCGCTGATGATGTTCACCCGCACGGTGGGCTCGCGCAGCATCGAGCACGGCGTGCGCGTGGTGGCGATCAACCCGCCGGCGACGCGCACCGACCGCCTGGTCACATTGTTCCGCTCGCAGGCGCAGAAGGAGTTCGGCAACCCCGACCGCTGGCCCGAGCTCACCAAGCACCTGCCGCTGGGCCGGCCGTGCGAGCCGCAGGAGATCGCCGATCTCGCGGTCTTCCTGGCCTCGGACCGCTCAGCCTATACCAGCGGTGTCGTCTTCACCGTCGATGGCGGGCTCGCCGCCCGGCACTGACGCCTTGAGGTCGAGGACGACGCGCACGACGGTGGGATCGCCCGAGCCGGTGATCCGGAAGCCCAGGCGGCGGCTGAACTCCAGCATGGCGCTGTTCTCGCGCAGCACCAGGCCCTCGAGCTCGGCCAGGCCGCGCTGACGCGCATAGGCGATGATGCGCAGCATCAGCAGGCGGCCCAGCCCGCTGCCCTTCAGATCGCTGCGCACGATGATCGCGAACTCGGCGCAGACATTGTCGGGATCGGACGACAGGCGCACCACGCCCCAGATCTCGCCCGCGCCGCCCACCGCGACGAGCGCCATCTGCCGGTCGTAGTCGATCTGCGTGAGCCGTGCGGCCATCTCGTGCGTCAGGGTCGCCAGCGGCGCGAAGAAGCGCATGCGGATGTCGTCGCGGTCCAGCCTGGCGCCGAACGCGCGCAGCCCGTCCTCATCCTCCGGCCGGATCGGCCGCAGCAGGAAGGCGCTGCCATCGCGCAGGCTCTCGCGCTGCTCCAGCCCGCGCGGATAGGGACGGATGGCCAGCGCGCGCAGCGGCGCATCGGCCGGGCGCAGCCGGATGCGCGCGTCCAGCGCCACCACGCGCTCGCGGTCGGCGAGCAGCGGGTTGATCTCCAGCTCGGCGATCTCCGGCAGTTCGTCGGCGATCTGCGCCACCTTGATCAGGCTGAGCGCGATGGCGTCGATCGCCGCCGCCGGCTGCTGGCCGTAGCCCTGCAGCAGCCGCCAGACGCGCGTGTCCTCCATCATGTCGCGCGCCAGCTTCATGTTGAGCGGCGGCAGGCCGAGCGAGCGGTCGGCCAGCCGTTCGACCGCGATGCCGCCATGGCCGAACACGACCACCGGGCCGAAGGTGCGGTCCTCGGTCAGGCCGACGATCAGCTCCCAGGCCTCGCGCCGCTCGACCATGCGCTGCACCGAGAGTCCCTCGATGCGCGCCTCGGGCCGCAGGCGGGCCACGCGCGCCAGCATGTCCGATGCGGCGCGCAGCACCTGGTCCTCGCCGCGCAGATCGAGCATCACGCCGCCGACATCGGATTTGCGCAGGATGTCGGGCGACACGATCTTCAACGCCACCGGCGCGCCGATGCGCACCGCGGCATCGACCGCCTCCTCGACGCTGCGCGCGACGATGGTCTCGACCACGGGAACGGCGCAGGCGTCGAGCACTTCCTTGGCCTCGGCCTCGCTCAGCTCCTCGCGCCCCTGCGCCCGCGCGGCGGCGATGACGGCGCGCGCCGCGGCGATGTCGAGCGCGAAATCCTCGGGCTGCGAAGGCGGCGTCTCCATCAGCGACACGCGGTTGCGCCGCCAGGTGACCAGGTCCATGAACCCGCGCACCGCCTGGCGCGGCGTCTCGTAGGTCGGCAGGTCAGCGGCGCGCAGCACCTTCTGCGCCTCGACCTGCGCCTCGGCGCCGACCCAGCTGGTCAGCACCGGCTTGCGCGCGCGCGATGCGGCGGCAATAACGGCGCGCGCCGAGTCCTCGCCTGGCGTCACCGCCGTGGGACAGTTCAGCACCAGCGCCGCGTCGACGCCGCGATCGGCCAGCAGCGCCTCCAGCGCGTGCTCGTAGCGCTCGGCCGGCGCGTCGCCCAGGATGTCGACGGGATTGCCGCGCGACCAGGTCGAGGGCAGGCGCACATCGAGCGCCGCCAGCGTCTCCGGCGCGAGCTCGGCCAGGCGCCCGTTGGTCTCGATCAGCGCGTCGGCCGCCAGCACGCCCAGCCCGCCGCCATTGGTCAGGATCGCCAGCCGCTCGCCGAACAGCGGCCGGCTCGAGGCCAGGCTGGCGGTGGCCTCGAACAGCCCGTCGAGATCCTCGACGCGCAGCATGCCGGCGCGCCGGAAGGCGGCGTCGTAGACCGCATCGGCGCCGGCCAGCGCACCGACATGGGCATGCGCGGCGC
>CAYNOF010001228.1:0-1458 GCA_964398335.1 uncultured Rhizobiaceae bacterium | reverse complement strand
CGATGCTGCCCTGGTTGTCGGTGTGGCCGACGATGTAGACCTTCAGCGACGGGCTGGCCTTCAGCAGCGCCGCCATCTGGTCGAGTTGCGCCTTGGACTCGGGCTTGATGTCGGCTTTGTCGAAGTCGAACAGGATGCCGTAGATCACCTGCCGTCCGTCGCGGCCGATATTGGTCTCCATCTCCTTGGCGTCGACGGTCACCATGCGCTGTTCCATGTTGCCCTTGTCGACGATGTCGACCAGCACGCTGACCCGGCCGCCGGCGCGGCTGTCGGCGGAGTTGCCGGAATAGCCGGAGAAGACCAGAACCCAGAGCGGCCCCTCGCGGCGGTCGAGCTTGCCGACCCACAGCCGCGGATCCTCGACCCCCATGGTGAAGGCGTACTCGGATACCTGGTTGCTGGTGATCTGCCGCTCCTTGGAGTCGAAGTAGATCGCGTCCTCGATCTGCACGCCGCATTCGTCGCCGGCGCATTCGTAGAGCGTGGCGAAGCCCTGCTTCTCCAGCGCATTGCGATAGTTGCGGTAGACCTCGAGCGAGGTCCGCTGCTGCGGCGCGAGATAGAGGATGCGGGTGCGCGGGCCCTCGAGCTTCTCGACCTTCTCGAAGCCGCGCTTGGCCTCGATCGACTTGGTCGCCGGCCCCAGGGGCATGGTCGCCGCGGCATAGCGCTCGAACTTGTAGCCGAAGATCACCGAGCCCTGGTACCGCGGGATCAGCGGGTGGTCCTTGGCGCCGGGGATATCGCGCGAGAGGTCGACCTGGGCCCACGCCAGGGCCGGCGCGAGGAGGATCGAGAGCACCATCGACAAGAAGCGGATCGCAGACATCGCCATCTCCCTCAACGCGGATCGCGCTCGCGCAGCGTACGCAGCAATTGCCGGCGAAGCCACTGGTTCGCCGGGTCGGCGTCGGCATTGGCGTGCCAGTAGACGTAGATCTCGCCCGCCGGCACGGCCAGCGGAAACGGCAGGATCTGGTTGCCGAACTGGCGGTTGATGCTGCGCGCGTAGCGGTCGGACATGGTCAGCAGCAGGTCGGTCTGGCTGACCACGCGGCAGGCGGCGAAGTAGTGCTGGCAGCGCAGGCGGATGCGCCGGCTGAGATTGTGGCGGCTGAGCTCGAAGTCCTCGGCCGTCAGCCCGCGGCGGCGCGCCGAGACCGCGATGTGGCCTTGCGCCAGGTACGTCTCCAGATCGAGACCGCGACGCACGGCGGGATGGCCGCGGCGCGCCACCACGATCGAGCGTTCCAGGCTGATGCGCTGGCGCTTCACGTCGTCGGGCAGCGCCAGCGGCACGTCGACCGCCGCATCCAGGGTGCCGGCGGCGAGCTCGGCTTCCAGCTCGCGGCGATCGGCGTGGACGGCCGCAACGTCGATGCCGGGCGCGACACGCGTGATATCGCGCATCAGCGGCGTCAGCACCGCCGACTCCAGCACGTCGCGCATGCCGAT
>CAYNOF010001227.1:0-6950 GCA_964398335.1 uncultured Rhizobiaceae bacterium | reverse complement strand
ACAGCACCAGCACCACCAGCGCCAGCCAGAAACTGCCCGGTGTCACCAGGAAGAACACCGGCAGGAGCACGATGCTGTAGAGCTGCGCCGCGATCAGCGTGGTGTGCTTCTCGGCCTTGGCACCGATCTTCACCCACAGCGGAATGGCGATGCAGCCCGACAGGAAGTAGCACAGCATCAGCACGCCGGAGCGCTGGCCCAGCGCCAGCGCGTCCTTCATGACGAAGACCACGAGCGAGCCGGAGACGCCGCTCGACGTACCCACCAGCAGGTCGGCCAGCAGCAGGCGGCGCAGCGGGCGGCTGTTCCACAGGCTGGCGAGCACGCCGCGCCAGTCGACATGGGCGCGTTCGGTGACCGGCACCTCGGGCACCGCGGCGATCGCGACGATGAAGGTCGGCACCAGCAGCACGACGATGAACAGGCCCACCCCGCGCATCTTCTCGCGCATCGACAGCACGCCGGCCGCCTCGTAGACCGCCGGCACGGCGAGCACGGCGATCAGGCCGATCATCAGCATCGCCTGGTAGGCGCCCTGCAGGCGGGTGCGCGCGTCGTAGTCGGTGGCCAGCTCGGCGCTCCAGGCGACGATCGAGATCGTCGCGAAGGTCCAGCCGACATAGAGCACCAGCAGCCAGATCAGCAGATAGGTGCCGCTCACCGCGCCTGATGGCAGGAAGATCTGCCAGACGCTGAGCGCCAGGATCGGCAGCGCCGCGGCGATCCACGGCTTGCGCCGGCCCCAGCGCGTGCCGTGCCGGTCGGCCAGCAGGCCGAAGGCCGGATCGATGGCGACGTCGAAGAAGCGCGTGATCATGAAGATCGAGCCCACCGCGGTGAGCCCCAGCCCGAGCTCCTCGGCATAGAACGGCGGCAGGTAGATCACGATCGGCAGGCCCAGCCCGGCGATCGGCAGGGCCTGCGACACGAAGGCCAGCACGCGGGTCCGCGACAACTGCATTCTCTTTCATCCCCCCGATTTGCGCCGCTACGATGGCGCGGCCGAGGGGAGTATGTCGATGCCCGAAAATCCAGTCCTGCTGACAGTGGACGCGCGCGGCGTCGCCACCGTGACCTTCAATCGTCCCGCGGTGAACAACGCCTATAACGGCGCGCTGATCGACGGCCTGCTCAGCACCCTCGACGCGCTCGAGCGCCAGCCCGGCCTGCGCGCCGTGGTGCTGCGCGGCAACGGCCGGCACTTCCAGGCCGGCGCCGACCTGACGTGGATCCGCGAGGTGCGCGGCCAGGACACGGCGGCCAACGAACAGGCCTCTCTGGCGACCGCCGAGGCGGTGCGCCGGCTGAACGAGGCGCCCTGCCCGACCGTGGCGCTGATCCGCGGCGCCTGCATCGGCGGCGGCACCGGCATCGCCGCCGCCTGCGATGTCGTGGTGGCGGCCGAGGACGCGTTCTTCGCCATCAGCGAGACGCGCTGGGGGCTGATGGCCGGCATCATCATCCCGCAGCTCGTCGACGCCATGGGCGTGCGCCAGGTGCGCCGCTATGCGCTGACCGGCGAGCGCTTCGACGCGCACGAGGCGCGCCGCATCGGCCTGGCGCACGAGGTCGTGCCGGTCGACCAGCTCGAGGCCGCCGGCGCGCGCATCGTCGACGCCATCCTGCTCAACGCGCCGGACGCCACGGCGCAGACCAAGCGGCGCAGCCTGCTCGTGGCGCAGTCGCTGCTCGACGCCGACACGGTCGAGGAACTGGTGGGCGAGCACGCCGCCAAGCGACGCTCCGCCGAAGCCGACGAGGGCCTCGCCAGCTTCGTCGAGAAGCGCAAGCCTGCCTGGTATCGCAGCTAGCGCCTTGCATTGGCCGCGCATCGCTGCGTAGCCTCGCGGCCGAGATCGCGTGAGGGAAGGAACGGACGATGGCGGGTGCAGGCAAGGTCGGTGAAATCAGGGTCAACGCCGACCGGTTGACGTCGTTCATCCGGAAGATCTGCGAGACCGACGGCAGCGATGCGGGCGAGGCGAAGATCGTCGCCGAGAATCTGGTGATGGCCAATCTCTACGGCCACGACAGCCACGGCGTCGGCATGATCCCGCGCTACATCGAGAACACGCGCGCCGGCAACTGCAAGCGCAACTGGCACGCCAGGATCGTCGTCGACAACGGCGCGGTGATCACCGTCGACGGCGGCAAGGGTTACGGCCAGGTGGTCGCCGGCGAGGCGATGGATTTCGGCATCGAGCGGGCGAAGCAGTTCGGCGTCTGCGTCGTGGGCCTGCGCAACTGCCATCACATCGGCCGCATCGGCGCCTGGGGCGAGCGCTGCGCCGATGCCGGCATGGTGTCGATGCACTACGTCAACGTGCACGGCCACAAGCCGCTGGTGGCGCCGTTCGGCGGCGCCGAGGCGCGCTTCTCGACCAATCCTTACTGCTGCACGATCCCCGGCGTGGGCGGCGAGCACATCGTGCTCGACTTCGCCACCAGCCAGGTCGCCATGGGCAAGGTGCGCGTCGCCTACAACAAGCGCGAGGCGATGGAGCCCGGCCTGCTGATCGACCACGAGGGCAACCACACCAGCGATCCCGGCGTGATGTGGGGCAACGGCCCGTTCGGCGCCATCCTGCCCTTCGGCCTGCACAAGGGCGGCGGCCTGGCGGTGATCTGCGACATCCTCTCGGGCGCGCTGACCGGCGGCATGACGGCGACGCCGGAGACCACCAAGGGCCCACCGGGCGACATCGTCAACAACATGCTGTCGGTGATCATCGATCCGTCGAAGCTCGGCGGCGAGAGCATCTGGCGCAAGGACTCGCAGGACTTCATCGCCTGGGTGAAATCGGCCAGGCCGCAGCCCGGCGTCGAGCAGGTGCTGACGCCGGGCGAGCCGGAACGCGCGCGCCGCACCGACCGCCTGGCCAAGGGCGTGCCGGTCGACGAGACGACCTGGGGTCAGTTGCGTGACACCGCGCGGCTGGTCGGGCTGAACGCCACCGACATCCCGGCGTGATACGCAGACTCTTGCGCAAGCACCCGATTCGGTGCGTTAATCCGTAACCAGAGTGAGAACTCACTCTGGCTTGCATTGGGGAGCAATCATGGGGCGGAGATTCATGGTCGCGGCGGCGCTCCTGGGGAGTCTGCTGACCGCTGGCGCTGCCGAGGCGCAGCAGGGCTTTCGGCTGTGCAACCTGACGAGCTGGCCGGTCGAGGTCGCCAAGGCGCTCTACACCGGCGCCTCCGACGGCCGCAACCGCATCATCATCTCGGAAGGCTGGTACCAGTTCGCCCGCGGCGAGTGCGCGGTGCTGTGGAGCGGCAAGCTGCGGTATCGCTACTACCTGCTGTTCGCGCAGGCCAAGCAGGCCAACAAGGAGTGGGCCGGCAACGTCCCGATCTGCGTCAGCCGCCAGCCCTTCACCATCAAGTCCGACACCTGCGGACCGGAACATTACCGGCGCATGTTCTTCCAGGTCGACACCGGCGACAACGAGGGCTGGACCCAGAACCTGCGCGACTAGTTTGCGCACGAGACGATGGCGATATGCGTGAAGCGGGGTATTATCAGGGCCTTGGGGTGATCCCCAACGGGGGTCTGCCGCACCGGCAGGGCGACAGTCGAGAGGAGAGGATCGATGCTTCGTAAACTGGCGATCGTCTTCGGCGTGATCGGCGCCATGACGATATCGGGGGGGGCCCAGGCACAGAACGGCTTCAGGCTGTGCAATCTGTCCTCGACCAATATCGAGGTGGCCAAGGCGCTGAACACGGGCAACAAGGATCCGCAGGGCAACCACATCATCATTTCGGAAGGCTGGTACCAGTTCGCCAAGGGCGAATGCGCCGTGCTGTGGAGCGGCAAGCTGCAGTACCGCTACTACCTGCTCTACGGCCAGGCGAAGGAAGTGAACAAGGAGTGGAAGGGCGACATCCCGATCTGCGTCAGCCGCCAGCCCTTCACCATCACCTCGGGCCTGTGCCCGCCGGACAAGTACCGGCGCATGTTCTTCCAGGTCGACACCGGCGACAACGACGGCTGGACGCAGAACCTGCGCGACTAGCCTCTTCGCACGACGAGATCGCGACAGCCCGGCCCCACGGCCGGGCGGTTTGCGTTTTGGGTCAAGCCCGGGTTGAACCCTCGACCTCAGGCTGAGGCGGGAACCCGGGGCAGGCTCACTTGACGGTCTCCGGGTTCATCACCCGGATCGGCTTGCCGTCGAGATAGGCCAGCACGTTCTCGATCGCGTCGGCGTAGAAGGCGCGGAACGCCGGCTCGACGACGTAGCCGAGATGCGGCGACAGCACGACGTTCTCCAGCGTGGTCAGCGGATGGCCTGGCGGCATCGGCTCGACGTCGTAGACGTCGAGACCGGCCGAGGCGATGTGGCCGCGCTTGAGCGCCGCGATCAGCGCCGCCTGGTCGACGATCGGCCCGCGCGAGGTGTTCACCAGGATCACGCCCTTCTTCATCATCGCGATGTCGGCGGCGCCGATCAGCCCGCGCGTGCGCCCGCTGAGGATGAGATGAATGGTGATGACGTCGGACGTCGCCAGCAGCTCGTCCTTGGACACCAGCTTGGCGCCGCCCTCGGCCGCCTTCTCGGCCGTGAGGTTCTGGCTCCAGGCGACGACCTCCATGCCGAACGCCTTGGCATAGCCCGCCACGCGCGAGCCCAATTTGCCCAGGCCGAGCACGCCCAGCCGCTTGCCCTCGAGCGCGAAGCCCATCGGCAGGCCCTTGTGCCAGCCGCCCTTGCGCACCAGACGGTCGCCGGCGGTGACGTAGCGAACGGCATCCATCAGCACCGCCCAGGTCAGCTCGGCGGTCGGCGCGCTCGAGCCGCCGCTGCCGGTGTTGCTGACCGGGATGCCGCGCGCGGTGAGCGCGGCGAGATCCATGCTGGGCGCACGCGCGCCGGTCAGCACGACGAACTTCAGATGCGGCAGCTGGTCGATCAGCGCCTTGGGAAACGGCTGGCGCTCGCGCATCAGCACCACGGCATCGAACGGCGCCAGCACCTTGGCCGCCGCGTCGGGCGCGCCGAGATGGCGGTCGAAGGCCGTCACCTCGACGCCGCGCGCGCGCACTTTGTCCCAGTCGCCATAGGCCATGGCGACGTTCTGGTAGTCGTCGAGGATGGCGAGCTTCATCGGCGTGTTCCCTCCGGCAGGGCCGCCATCATGACAAACCGCGCGCGTCAGGCACAACGGCCCGCCGTTCCAAGGACTTGGTCCAGTCCCGTCTCCCCGCGCGCGGGGAGGCGGAGATCACCCCATGGACCGGTTTCCATGGCTTGCCATGGTCTGCGCCACAGCAGCACGCGGCGGCGCCCCGGCCATGGCGCCGTCCACCAGATCCAGGCGCAGCGGCTGGTTGGAATCGACGGCGACGCGGGCGACCCGTTCGATCGCCGGCAGCACGTCGCGCTCGAGGTCGCGGCCCTGGGCGCGCCACCGCGCAGCATGAAGCGCCACGCCGGCGGGCATATCGGCGCCCCAGGCGCGCCGCACCGCCCGCTCGACGGCCGCGTGCCAGGCCGCGTCGGCCGCTTCATCGAACGCGGGCGGCGGGTCGGCGGCCAGGCTCTTCACTGGTCTGCTATGGTCGGGCGCTGATGTTGAGGCGGGACCCCCCTCATCGGCCGCATCGTCGTGGGCGGAAGGAAAGGCCGGGTAGCGGCGCCGGGCGCGTTTGCCGACGCGCTGGTGGATCTCCCAGCCGACGATCGACAGGTACTCGATGCCGTCGACCGTGTAGCGGCGCACCAGGCCGCGCGATGCCAGCTCTTCGATCATGGCGCGTACCTGCTCGTCGTCGAGCGCGTCGCCGGGAAACACCTGCAGGCGCAAGGTGCGCGGCCGCAACGGCAGCACGCCGAAATCGTCGGCGAAATTGTTCAGGCCAATGAGCAGCAGGCGGGTCATCGGCGGACAGTCGACGACCGCTTCAGAGGCCCAGAATTCGGGCGAGATCAGACGGGCACGGGGCATCGGAGAGTTCCAGGTTGGTGCTGGAGCGAGTGTACGTCCGGAGTGCGGCAGCGCCTATTTCCGCCCCTACGAATGTCTCGTCTGCAGGGAAATCGAGCCTCGCTCAGCGAGCGACTGCGTGAGTCATGCTGCAGCAAGTCCCAACCAGACTGGACCCAGTTTCGATTCCGTCGCCGCGCGGCGGCGCCTATACAGGCGGGGCGCGATCGACCCATCGCGCTGAATTTCCCCAGACCTTCGAGCCGACCGCCCCCTTGCGGCCGGCTCATTTTTTTCCGGCGCGCCGCCGCCGTCACGTCCTGGCGTAGGCGATGCTCATGGTCTCGGCGATGCAGGCCGGGCGCTCCTTGCCCTCGATCTCGACGGTCCACTGGTAGGTCATGCGGATGCCGCCATTGGGCATGTCGTCGGCGGCGAGCAGCTTCTGGCGGCCGCGGATGCGCGCGCCGACCTGCACCGGGTTGGTGAAGCGCACCTTGTTCGAGCCGTAGTTGATGCCGTTGCGCACATTCTCGATCTTGAGCACGTTCTGGCTGAAGGTGGAGATCACCGACAGCGTGAGCATGCCGTGCGCGATCGTCTTGCCGTCCGGCATGTCCGTCTTGCAGCGCTCGACATCGACATGGATCCATTGATGGTCGCCGCTGGCCTTGGCGAAGGTGTCGATGCGGTCCTGCGTCATCTCCAGCCAGTCGCTGACGCCCAGCTCCTGGCCGACCAGCGCCTTCATCGCCTGCGGGCTCTCGACGATTCGCTTTGCCATGACGTCCTCCCTCAAACCAAACCGGCCGGGATCTTGTAGGTGCGCGCCGCAGTCCGCGCAAACAGCGCGGCCTTCTCGTCGCCGGACGCACCTGAAGCCAGCTTCTTGCAGGCGTTCCAGAAGACAGGGTAGCTGCACCAGCGCTTCTGGACGGGAAAATTGCTCTCGAACATGCAGTTGTCGGCGCCGAACAGGTCCAGGCAGACGTCGAAGTACGCGCGCCAGGCGGTGG
>CAYNOF010001226.1:0-3001 GCA_964398335.1 uncultured Rhizobiaceae bacterium | reverse complement strand
GAGCCGCGCGAGTTGCTCGCGCGCGTGCGCAGCGTGCTGCGCCGCGCGCCGCGCGCCGCGGCGCGGCCGGTCAACGACGGCAAGCGCGTGCGCATGGGCCGCTGCGAACTCGACCTCGACTCGCGCGCGCTGGTCGACACCGCCAGCGGCGAGAGCGAGACGCTCGCGGCCAGCGAGTTCGACCTGCTGAAGCTGTTCGTCGACAATCCCAACCGGCCGCTGGCGCGCGACTGGCTGCTGGAGAGCACGGCGCATCGCGAGCTCGAGGCCTTCGACCGCGCCATGGACCAGCGCATCCTGCGGCTGCGCAAGAAGATCGAGATCGACCCGGCGCACCCCGAGACCATCCGCACCGTGCGCGGCGTCGGCTACATGTTCGTGCCGCCCAAGGATTAGCCGCCGTTCGACAGCACGGCGCGCACCTTGCGGGCGAGCTCCGCCCGGCGATACGGCTTGGCCAGCAACTGGGCGCCGGGCTGAAGCCGACCCTGATGCGTGATCGCGTCCTCGGCGTAGCCCGACGTATAGAGAACCTTGAGCGACGGGCGCAGGCCGATCGCCGCCTCGGCAAGCTGCCGGCCGTTCATGCCGCCGGGCATGATCACGTCGGTGAAGAGCAGGTCGATGTCGTCGCGCTGGCGCAGGATTGCCAGCGCCGAGGGGCCGTGGGCGGCGGCGATGACGCGGTAGCCCAGGGCCTCGAGCTGGGTCACCGCGTGCCGGCGCACCGGCTCGTCGTCCTCCACGACCAGGATGGTCTCGCTGCCGCTCGATCGCGCGATCGGGTTGACGGCCGTCTCGTCACCCGCCTCGGCCGCGTCGCCTGCGCGCGGCAGGTACATGCGCACCGTCGTGCCCTGTCCGAGCTCGGAATAGATCCGCACGTGGCCGCTCGACTGGCTGACGAAGCCGTGCACCATGCTGAGGCCCAGGCCGCTGCCCTTGCCCACTTCCTTGGTGGTGAAGAAGGGATCGAAGACGCGCGCGAGATTCTCCGGCTTGATCCCGGCGCCGGTGTCCGACACCGCGACCACGACATAGCTGCCCGGCGTGATGTCGAGGCTGCCCTCGACGTCCTGCGCCTCGAAGCGGATGTTGAGCGCCTCGATGGTCAGGGTTCCGCCATCGGTCATCGCGTCGCGGGCGTTGATGCACAGGTTGAGGACGGCCGATTCGAGCTGCGAGGGATCGACATGCACGCGCCACAGATCCGGCGCGCGGCGGATCGCGATGTCGATGTCCTCGTGCAGCATGCGCCGCAGCATGCCCTCCATCCCCGCCAGCAGCGTGCGCAGATCGACGACCTTCGGCTCCAGCGTCTGGCGCCGCGCGAAGGCGAGCAGGCGGTTGTTGAGATCGGCGCCGCGCTGGGCCGCGCCCAGCACCGCCTCGGCGAGCTCGCGCAGCGTCGACCGCTCCGCGAGCGCGTCGGTGAGGATCTCGGCGTTGCCCATGATCACGGTCAGCAGATTGTTGAAGTCGTGCGCCATGCCGCCGGTCAGGTGGCCGATCGCCTCCATCTTCTGTGCCTGCCGCAGCTGGTTCTCGAGCGAGCGGGTCTCGGTGACGTCGATGAGGGCGAAGGTCGCGCCCTCGATCTCGTCGCTCGCGCCGCGCAACGGTGCGGCGCTCAGCGAGACTTCGATGATCTGTCCGTCCTTGCGCCGACGCGCTGTCGTCATCACCTCGGTGGCTTCGCCGGCGAGCGCCCGGGCGAGGACCGCGTCGAATTCGGCCTCCAGGTCCTGCGGGACGGTCGGCGGCCGCGCGCCCAGCATCTCGGCCGCGCTGTAGCCGAAGATGCGCTCGGCGGCGGGGTTCCACATCGTCACCCGGCCCGCCCTGTCGACGCTGGAGATGCCGGCGGGCGAGGAGTCGATCAGGGTCGTGAGGCGGCGGTTCAGTCCGCCGACCTCGCGCTGCTGCTGCTGCAGCGCCTCGGCCGTCCGGTTGAGCGCCAGCATCAGGCCGCCGATCTCGCCGCGCGGATGGGGCGCCGCGACGCGCGCGGCGAGGTCGCCCGACGACAGCCGCTCGGCCATCGCCACGGTCCGCGCGATCTGGCGGCGGATGCCGAACTCGGCCAGGCCCCAGGCCCCCGCGAACAGCGCCAGCGCGACCGCGGCGAGGACCGCCAGGGCGGTTTGGAAACGGCGATTGGCGTCGGCCACGAGCGCTGCGCGCGGCACGCCGACGAGCAGGCGCAGCGGCACGTCGTAGGCATCGGCGAGCGCGGCGCTGGACCAGATCCGCGGCACGCCGTCCGGTCCGGTTCCCTCGCGCGTGTCGCCGGTCGGCTGGCGCAGCACGAGGTCGAACAGCGGCGAGGCGGCGACGGACGTGCCGGCGATCTTCGCGCCCTCGGCGCTCCATACCAGCACCAGGCCGTCGCGATTGACGATCGCCAGCACGGTGTCGGCGAACGGCGCCCGGGGCATCAGGTTGCGGGTGAAGCGCTCGAGATTGAGCGAGGGCAGCAGGACGAAGCGCAAGGTGCCGTCCTCGCGCCAGGCGGGATAGGCGATCTGCAGGACGCCGATGCCGGTGAGGCGGCCGAAGACCGGCTCGATCGCGACACGCGTGCCCGGCGTGCGCGCCCTGCGGAAGTAGAACCGGTCGTTGAGATCGAGCTCGCGACCGGTGCGCAGCGAATCGCAGAACAGCCGGCCGTCGGGATCGATGGTCAGGATGCCGGTGTACTGCGGGTGCGATGCGAGCGCCGCGCCGAGGAACGCCGAGCAGGCGGCGCGATCGCGCGTCTCGAGCACCTGGGCCTGTGCGAGCCCGTAGGTGAACTGGACGGTGCCTTCGACCTTGTCCTCGAGGTCGCTGCCGGCGAAGCGGGCAAAGGCGACGAGGCTTCGGCTGGCTTCGGCGATCTGGTCCTCGCGGCTGGCGTGGAAGAAGGCCACTGCGAGCAGGGCCGGGATGGCCGTCGCGAAGAGCACGAGAAGCAGCAGACGGGCGCGAATGCTCAGATCGTTGTCCCCCAACCGGACGC
>CAYNOF010001225.1:0-1142 GCA_964398335.1 uncultured Rhizobiaceae bacterium | reverse complement strand
CCTCCGACATCGCCGGGCCCAGCCGCTCGAGCAGGCGCTTGCCCGCCTCGGTCGGCACCACGCTGCGCGTCGTGCGGTTGAGCAGCCGCACGCCGAGCTGCGTTTCCAGGCGCCGCACCGCCTCGCTCAGCCCCGACGCACTGCTGCCGCTCGCCCGCGCACCATCGCGGAAGCCGCCGGCGCGGGCGACGGCCATGAACGCGTTCAGATCACCGAGATCGGCCTTCATTGTTCGCTAACCCGCACAACCCGTACGGATTGTGCCTGATTATCCCAAGAATGGGCCATGCCTATCTGAGGACCGGCTTCAACGGAGACAGATCATGTCCAGGATCGACCACGCCGGACCGTTCAACCTCGGCGACCGCACGGTCGGGCGGCTGGGCTACGGCGCCATGCAACTCGCCGGGCCGGGCGTGTTCGGCCCGCCCAAGGATCGTGACCAGGCCCTGGCGGTGCTGCGCGAGGCCATCGCCAGCGGCGTCAACCACATCGACACCAGCGACTTCTACGGCCCGCACGTCACCAACCGGCTGATCCGCGAGGCGCTCGCGCCCTACCCCGAGGATCTGTGCATCGTCACCAAGATCGGCGCCGTGCGCGGCGCGGATGCCTCGTGGAACCCGGCCTTTTCGCCCGAGGCGCTGACCCGGGCGGTGCACGACAACCTGCGCAACCTCGGGCTCGAGGTGCTGGATGTCGTCAACCTCCGGATCATGTTCGACGTGTACGGCCCGGCCGAGGGCTCGATCGAGGCGCCGCTGACGGTGCTGGCCGAGCTGCAGCGCCAGGGCCTGGTGCGCCACATCGGCTTGAGCAACGTCACGTCGAAGCAGGTCGCCCAGGGGCGCCAGATCGCCGAGATCGTCTGCGTGCAGAACCACTACAACCTGGCGCATCGCGACGACGATGCGCTGATCGACGAGCTCGCGCGCGCCGGCACCGCCTACGTGCCGTTCTTCCCGCTCGGCGGCTTCAGTCCGCTGCAGTCGTCCGCCCTGTCGGATGTCGCGCGCCGTCTGGAAGCCACGCCGATGCAGGTCGCGCTGGCCTGGCTGCTGCGCCGGTCATCCAACATCCTGCTGATCCCCGGCACCTCGTCCGTCGCCCACCTGCGCGAGAACCTCGCCGCGGCCAATCTC
>CAYNOF010001224.1:0-2036 GCA_964398335.1 uncultured Rhizobiaceae bacterium | reverse complement strand
TTCCTGGAAGAGGCGGCCGCGACGGCGATCATCGAGGCGGCGCGGCTGGCCACCGGCGCGCGGCCGCTGTGGAAGGGCTGCGCGCCGGAGCCGCGCCAGCGCATCTACTTCGCCAACCACACCAGCCACGGCGACTTCGTGCTGCTGTGGGCCTCGCTGCCGCGCTACATCCGACGCACGACGCGACCGATCGCCGGCGAGGATTACTGGTACAAGTCCAGGGCGCGGCGCTGGATCGTCGATCGCGTCTTTCGCGCCGTCACTATCCCGCGTGTCGGCGGCGGACGCGAGGCGGTGGAGCGCATGAAGGCGGCGCTCGAGGAGGGCTCCTCGCTGATCGTCTTCCCCGAGGGCACGCGCAACATGACCGACCAGAAGCTGCTGCCGCTGCGCAACGGCATCTTCTGGCTGGCGCATATGCGGCCGGACGTAGAATGCGTGCCGGTGTGGATCGCCAACCTCAACCGCGTGCTGCCCAAGGGCGAGTTCCTGCCCATCCCGCTGCTGTGCAGCGTCACCTTCGGCACGCCGATGACCCTGCAGCCCGACGAGACGCGCGAGGCCTTCGTCGCCCGCGCCCGCGACGCACTACTGTCGCTGGCACCGCGCCATCTCGGCTCGGGCGCCGGCGTTGCGGCCGGGGAGGGCGCGCCATGACCGCCACCGAGCACACGGTGGTGCTGTTCCTCGGCGTCGGCATCCTGCTGCTGATCGCCACTGCCATCGGCATGGTGCTGGACCGCCGTGCCCGGGCGAAGGGCGTGATCAGCCCGACGATCGAGAACCTCAACGCCCGCATCCGCGCCTGGTGGGTGATGGTGGCGTTCATGGGCGTGGCGGTGCTGCTGGGCGGCATCGCCATCATCGTGCTGGTGGCGATCTGCTCGTTCCTGGCGCTGCGCGAGATGCTGACTCTGATCCAGACGCGCAGCGCCGATCACTTCGTGCTCGCCGGTGTGTTCTTCATCGTGCTGCCGGCGCAGTACGTGCTGATCGCCATCGACTGGTACGGGCTCTACTCGATCTTCATCCCGGTCTACGCCTTCCTCGTGGCGCCGATCATCGCCGTGCTGCGCGGCGACACCACGCGCTTCCTCGAGCGCGTGTCGGAGACGCAGTGGGGCATGATGGTCTGCGTCTACTGCGTCTCCTACGTGCCGGCGATCATGATGCTGCACATCCCCGGCTTCGAGGGCCGCCAGTTCCTGCTGGTCGCCTTCCTGGTGATCGTCGTGCAGTCGAGCGACGTGCTGCAATACGTCTGGGGCAAGCTGTTCGGCCGCCGCAAGATCGCGCCCTCGCTGTCGCCGTCGAAGACGGTCGAGGGCTTCGTCGGCGGCGTTGCCAGCGCCACGGCGCTGGGCGCCGCGCTGTGGTGGATCACGCCGTTCAGCGTGTTCCATGCCGGGCTGCTGGCCTTCATCATCTGCCTGATGGGCTTCTGCGGCGGCCTGGTGATGTCGGCGATCAAGCGCGACCTCGGCGTCAAGGACTGGGGCACCCTGATCGCCGGCCACGGCGGCATCCTCGACCGCCTCGATTCGGTGATCTTCGCCGCCCCGATCTTCTTCCACGTCACGCGCTACTGGTGGACGCCCTGACGACCGCCGTAGGGGCGGGCTTCCTTCAGCAATGACCGCACTCGAGCCCTGTTTCCGACAGCCGTAGGGGCGGAAATCTGCGATCTGCCCATCTCGCCGTAAAGTCGCTCTCGGGCGGCACGGTGAATCAAAGGCGCCCGAGCCACGGCGCCACGCCGTGCCCATCGGAGCAGGACGCGAATGGCCGGCCGAATCAGGATTGAACCGTACAAGCCGCTGGGCGTGAGCACGCAGGCCGTGCCCGGCGGCGGTTACCTCAACGTCGACGCCAGCGCCGGCAAATTCGGCCCCTCGCCGCTGCTGCAGCTCGGCCTGCAGGCCGCGCAGGGCGCGGCCGGTATCGCCGGCGTCGTGGCCGAGCAGCTCGCCGGCGACAACGAAGCCACGGTGAAGACCGCCGACACCCGCATGGGCGAGACCGAGCAGGCGCTGCTC
>CAYNOF010001223.1:0-5659 GCA_964398335.1 uncultured Rhizobiaceae bacterium | reverse complement strand
ACAGCGGCAAGGCTCGGAACGGCCCCTTGGCGTGCAACCGCTCAGTAGGCCCAAGGGCGTGCCTGGCGATCCGTGGCGCGGAAGCGCTCCATCTCGGCGCGCTTTGCCAGGGTGAGCTCGATCTCGTCGCAGCCGCCCAGCAGCATGTCACGCAAGGTGGCTGGCGCGCGGAACGAGAAGGAGACGGGCCCGGCGCTGACGAGCAGCTTTTCGAGATCGACCGTCACCGGGGTCGTGCCGTGCGACTCCTCCACCAGGGTTGCGAGCCGGCGCACGTCGTCGACTGGCAATTCGACCGGCGCGATGCCATTGCGGAAGCAGTTGTTGAAGAAGATGCCGCCGAACGACGGCGCGATGACGGCGCGAAAGCCGAACTCGCGCAGCGCTTTCGGCGCCCGCTCGCGCGACGAGCCACAGCCGAAATTGCGATCGGCCAGAAGGATCTCGGCTTGATCGAACGGCGGCTGGTTCAGGATGAAGCCAGGCTCGGGCGAGCCGTCGGCGCGGAACCGCCAAGCGTGGAACAGGTGCGCGCCATAGCCCTTGGCGTCGGTCCCGCCGAGGAACAGCGCCGGGATGATCTGGTCGGTGTCGATGTTGATCTGCATCAACGGCGCCGCAACGCCGGTGACGCGCCGCAGCGCTTCCATCACAGCCTCCTCGGGTCGGCGATGCACCCGGCGATAGCTGACGCCGCGACGGTGACCGGGCTCGCGAGATGGGTCCTGGTCTTGGGTCCCTGCCGTCCTTCGAAGTTGCGGTTCGTGGTGCTGATCACCCGCCGGTCGGCAAAGCGCGGATCGCCGATCGAGCCGCAGAAGCCGCAGGCCGATTCCAGCCATTCGAAGCCGGCGTCGCGGAAGACCTGGTCCAGTCCCTCTGCCTCGGCCGCGTGCTTGACCGGCATCGAACCCGGCACGCAGAGCGCCTGCACGCCCGGCTTGACCTTGCGGCCCCTCAACAGGCTGCCGGCACTGCGCAGATCGGAAAGGCGCGCATTGGTGCAGGAGCCGATATACGCGGCGTCGATCGACAAGCCGGCGATCGGCGTGCCGGGAGACAGGCGCATGTAATGCAGGGCGCGCGTCGCCAATTGCCGAGCCTCCGCGTCCTGGGCCTGCGAGGCATCGGGCACCCGTCCATTGATCGCAATCGCATGCTGCGGGCTCGTGCCCCATGTCACCTGTGGCTCGAGCGCATTGCAATCGACGTCGACCTCGCGATCGAACGCGGCATCGTCATCCGAGCGCAGCGAACGCCAATGCGCCGCCGCGCTATCCCACTTCTCACCCTTGGGCGAGTATGGCCGGCCGGTCAGGTACTGCAGCGTGGCATCGTCCGGCGGCACAAATCCGTACTTGGCCGAGAATTCGATCGACATGTTGCAGATCGTCATGCGGGCCTCGATCGGCAACCTGCGCACCACCGGGCCCGCGTACTCGACTGCATAGCCGATGCCAGCCTGCGCGCCGACCTGCGCGATCAGGGCCAGGATCATGTCCTTGGCCACCACGTGCTCGCCCAGCGTGCCATTGAAATTGACCCGCATGGCGCGCGGTCGCGCCTGTGCAAGGGCCTGGGTGGCCAGCACATGCTCGGCCTCGCTGGCGCCGATGCCCCAGGCCAGCGCGCCGACTCCGCCGACCGTGCTGGTGTGGCTGTCGCAGCAGACCAGCGTGGCGCCGGGAAAGGCGATGCCCTGCTCGGGTGCCACGACATGGGCGATGCCCTGGCGCGGATCGTCGTAGTCGATGAAGTGGAAGCCCCACTCGAGCGACGCCTTGCGCGTCGTGCTGATCATGGCCTCGCCGCTCGGCGACGCCGATTCGTTGCGGCCGCGGCCCGGGCGTGTCGAGATCAGGTGCTCGATCATCGTGTAGACCTGCTCGCGATTCATCGGCGAGCGGCCGGCCTCGGCGAGCGCGCGCACCGCCTGACTGCCCGACAGCTCGTGCAGCACCAGCCGGTCGATCTGCAGCAGGTCGGTGTTCTCGCCCAGGTCGGCGATGACGTGCTCGTTCCAGACCTTGTCGAGGAAGGTCGTGCCGCTCATGTGTAGCGCCTCTCGAGTTCCTTGTAGGCCGCGACGTCGAGCGCCTCCTGGCGCTCGGCGAACATCATGATGAGCTCTTCCGCTCCCTTGATGGAGCCGTGCTCGTGCAGGTGCCGCAGCACCTTCTGCATGGCCAGCATGCTGCTCTGCAGCGCGGCGTTGGCGTAGCACACCGCGGCATAGCCCGCCGCGCCGAGCTCCGCCGCGGGCAAGAGCGGTGTCTTGCCGCCGATCACCATGTTGCAGAAGTGGATGCCTGGTACGCGGCGCGGGATGGCGAGCAGCTCTTCGCGATTCAGCGGCGCTTCGATGAACACCGCGTCGGCGCCGGCCTCGCGATAGGCATGGGCGCGATCGATCGCTGCCTCGAAGCCTTCGACGGCGCGTGAGTCGGTGCGCGCCAGGAGGATCAGGTCGTGATCGCGACGGGCGTCGAGTGCCGCCTTGATCTTGCCGACCATCTCGTCAACCGGCACCACCGCCTTGTCGTCGAAGTGGCCACAGCGCTTGGGGAAGGTCTGATCCTCGATCATGATGGCGTTGGCGCCTGCCTTTTCGAGCAGCTGCACCGTGCGGCGCGCGTTCAGCGCATTGCCGAAGCCCGTGTCGGCATCGGCCAAAATCGGGATGTCGACCGCTTCACGGATCGCAGCGACATGCTGGGCAAGCTCGGTCACCGAGAGCAGGCCGAGATCGGGCACGCCGAGATAGGTGTTGGCGATGGCGGCGCCGCTCACGAGCATGGCGCGGTGCCCGGCAGCCTGGATCAGCCGGGCGGCAAGCGCATTGGCCGCGCCCGGCATCAACAGTCCGGCGCCGGCGACAAGCTCGCGGCGCAGTCGACGATTGAGCGTTGTCATTATTCGAGCCTCAGCTTGGTGCGTTGGGCCAGCGCCTTCCATCGGTCGATGTCGGCGCGTATGAGCCGCAGCATGTCGTCCGGCGAGCCGCCGACGATCGTCGTGCCTTCCGCCTCGAGCCGCTGCGAGAAGGCGCTGTCGCGGATCACCTCGTTGATCGTGCGATTGAGGAACGTCACGATCTCGACCGCCACCCCACGCGGCAGGGCGAGCGCCTTCCAATCGAACAACACGTAGTCGGGCGCTCCCTGCTCGATGAAGGTGAGCGTGTCGGGCAGGGACGGCAGGCGCTCGGTCGCCGCCACGGCGAGTGCGCGGATCTGGCCCGCGCGGACATAGGGAACGCCCTGTGCGACGCTCGTGTACATCGTGTCGATGCGGCCGCCGAGCAGGTCGTTGAAGGCCTGCGACGTTCCCTTGTAGGGAACGTGTGTCAGGTCGAGACCGAGCCGAGCGGCGAGATCCTCGACGCCAATATGCGCGGTAGAGCCTGGCCCCGCCGAACCGTAGGTCACCTTGCCGGGGTTCGCCTTGGCCTCGGCGAGGAGATCCTTGAACGAGGCGAAGCGCGAGTTGGCGGGCACGATCAGCAGCGCGGGATCACGCGCGATCGCAACGAGCGGCTGCATGTCGGCGATCGGATCGAACGGCGGCTTGAACAGCGCCGCCTGAATCGCATAGGTGGCCGACAGGCTCAGCATCGTGTAGCCATCGGCCTTGGCTCTGAGCGCGTATGTGGCGCCGATATTGCCACTCGCGCCGGCCTTGTTCTCCACCACGATCGAGACGCGGATGCGCTCCGCGAGGTGTTTGGCCAGCAGGCGGGCGATGACGTCGCCGCCCCCGCCCGGCGCGAACGGCACGACCAGGGTGATCGGCTGGTTGGGATATTGCCCCTGACCAAGGGCGTGCGCCGCGGGCAGGCAAGCCGCGTACCCCAGGGCGCTTCCGATGAATTGCCGCCGCCGCATCTTTGGAGGTTCTCCGTCCGCTCACGGTTCGACGATCTATGCGGTCGAGCCGGTGGTGCTACAATGGGACCACTGGTCCTATTCGAAGACCACGGAAGCAAAATGGCCGCGACGAGCCCCTTCTCCAAGTACCACCAGGTAGCGCTGGCACTGGCCGCCCACGTGCGTGAGGGGCGTTACGACAAGGCTGGCCTGCCGAGCGAGCGCCGGCTTATGGCGGAGTTCGGCGTAGCGCGGGTCACTATCCGGAGCGCGCTGCGGCGTCTCGAGGACAGGGGGCTCGTCGTGCGGCCCCGGCGTCAGAGCGCTTACGTCGCCGCTGCCCGGCACGGCGAACCGGTGCGGCGCATACTGCGCGAGCACGTCGACGCCTTCCTCGATCGTGGGCGCAACGACAAGCGTCGAGTGCTTAAATTCGGCTTCGTGCCGGCAACCGGCGAAGTCGCCGACGCGCTGGGGCTCGGTGTGGGTGCCAACGTCCTGCACTTCGTCCGCCTTCGCAGCGACGCCACCGGACCGCTCACCTATACCGAGTCGTTTTTGCCGGAAGTGTTCGCCTCCGCGGTAACGCGTGCCGGACTGGAGCGGCGTGCGTTCGTGCAACTGCTTGAGAAGGCCGGCATCAGGATCGGTAGCGCCGAGCAGCGCGCCGCCGCGGTCGGCGCACCTCTGGCCATCAGCAAGGCGCTAGGGCTGCCCCTGCACGCACCGATCCTGAAACTGTCACGGCTCCTACGCGACGAACGGGATCGTCCGTTGCAATGGTTGGTCGCCTGGCATCGTGCTGACCGTTTCGAACTTCGCATGCACCTGTCGCGCTCTGACGACGCGACCAAGGTGTGGATCGACTACCATCTCTGAAGAGCCGACCGCATTTGACGGCGCACCGCCCTACGCCACCGCGAAGCCTTCGTAGCCGTTCTTCACCACTGCCTCGCAGCGCTCGAGATAGGCCGGGAAGCCGCCGATATACGGCATGAACACGCGCGGCTTGCCGGGGATGTTGGCGCCGACGTACCAGGAGCTGCAGGTCGAGCGCAGCGTCAGTCCGGCGGCGCTGCCGACATGCTGCACCCAGCCTTCCTGTGCTTCTTCGGTCGCCTCGATCACCTTCGCGCCGCGCGAGCGCACGGCCTCGAGGCAGTCGGCGATCCATTCGACGTGCTGCTCGATCGAGGGCAGCATGTTGGTCAGCACCGAGGGCGAGCCGGGCCCGGTGATGGTGAACAGGTTGGGGAAGCCGGCGATGGTCAGGCCGAGATAGGTCTTCGGCCCCTCCTTCCAGCGATCCTTCAGCTTCACGCCGCCGCGGCCGGTGATGTCGACGCGCAGCAGCGCGCCGGTCATGGCGTCGAAGCCGGTGGCCAGCACGAGAGCGTCGAAGACGTAATCCTTGCCGTTGTGGCGCAGGCCGGTGGCCGTGATGCGCTCGATCGGCTCGGCGCTGACGTCGACCAGCGTGACATGCGGCTTGTTGAAGGTCGCCCAGTAGCCGGTGTCGACGCACAGCCGCTTGCAGCCAATGATGTTGGTCGGGGACAGGATCTCCGCCGTCCTCGGGTCCTTGACGATCTCGCCGATCTTGCCGCGCACGAAGTCGGCCGCCGTCCTGTTCGAGTCGTCGTTCAGCAGCAGGTCGGAGAAAGAGGCCATGAAGCCCAGCCCGCCATAGTCCCAGCGCTCCTGGTACTGGCGCCGGCGCTCCTCCTCCGGGCTTTCGATCGCCGAGGCCATGTTGATCTTCAAGTCGATGCCGGCCGGCAGCATCTTCGCCC
>CAYNOF010001222.1:0-4904 GCA_964398335.1 uncultured Rhizobiaceae bacterium | reverse complement strand
CAAGGTGCCGGCGCAGGCGCTGCCTGAGCTGATCCCGGCGCGGCTGCTCGACCGGCAGATCGCGCGCATCCGGCATGCAGGCTTCCGGATCTTCGACCGCTCTGCGGAGGCGCCGTCGGCGCTGACGCCGATCCGCCTGTGGTGGGCGGTGCGCACGGGCGGTTTCTGAGGCACCATGACGCCATCGCGAGAACAGGAGACGCCATGCCCACGGCCAAGGCCAATGGACTGACCATCGCCTACGAAACCGCCGGCGATCCGCGCAACCCGACCATCCTGCTGGTGATGGGCCTGGGCGCGCAGCTCACCCTGTGGCCCGACGCCTTCGTCGAGGCGCTGGCGGCCAGCGGCCTGCATGTCGTGCGCTACGACAACCGCGATGTCGGCCTGTCCTCGGATTTCGACTCCTTCGGCGCCGTCGACATGGGCGAGGTGATGATGAAGGCGATCGCCGGCAAGCCGCTCAGCCCGCCCTACACCGTCTCCGACATGGCGGCCGACGGCATCGGCCTGCTCGACGCGCTGGGCATCGAGGGCGCGCATGTCGCGGGCCTGTCGATGGGCGGCATGATCGTGCCGCACATGGCGGTCGAGCACGCCGATCGCGTGCGCAGCATGACCGTGATCATGTCGAGCTCGGGCCGTCGCGGCCTGCCGCCGGGCAAGCCCGAGGCGGTGAAGATGCTGATGACGCGGCCGATGTCCGACGATCGCGCCGAGATCCTGCGCCACAGCATGGCGCTGCGCCGCGCCATCGCCGGCCCGGCCTATCCCGAGAAGGAAGAGGTGCTGCGCGCCGTCGTCGAGCGCCAGGTCGATCGCCGCTACTACCCGCAGGGCGTCAGCCGCCAGTACTACGCGGTGCTGGCCGACGGCGATCGCACCAGCCTGCTGAAATCGGTGAAGGTGCCGACCCTGGTGATCCACGGCAGCGACGATCCGCTCCTGCCGGTGGAATGCGGCCGCGACGTCGCCGCCTCGGTGCCCGGCGCCGTGATGCACGAGGAACCCGGCATGGGCCACGAGATCCCGGCCGCGCTCTGCCAGTCGCTGGCCGCGAAGATCGCGGCGCACTGCAAGGCGGCAGCGACGCCGCGTTCCGTCGCCGCCGAGTAGGCGTCAGCCCATCAACTGGGCGCCCTTGTCGAGCAGCGGCAGGACCTTGTCCCTGCCTTCCGGCGGCACGCCGAACACGACGCGGTCGACGCCGGCGTCGCGCGCCTGCTTCAGCGCATCGCCGTTCGTGCCGACGCCGAAGATGGTGATCGGCACGTCGGCCTCGCTGCGGCCGGCTTCCTTCAGCATCTGGCGGAACGGCGGCAGCATCGACAGCGTGTCGCCGCCGCGCCCGCCGATCGGCATCCAGCCATCGGCATAGGCGATGGCGCGCCGCGCGCCCTGCGGGAAGCCGCCGCCGACGATGATCGGCGGGTAGGGCTTTTGCACCGGCTTGGGCCACTGCATCATCTCGTCGAACTTCACCATCTCGCCGGAATAAGTCGGCTTCGACTTCGTCCAGATCGCCTTCATCGCCTCGACGCGCTCGCGCATCAGCTTGAAGCGGGTGCCGAAGGCGGTGCCGTGGTCGGCCATCTCCTCGGCGTTCCAGCCGCCGCCGATGCCGAACAGCAGCCGGCCGCTGGAGATCCGGTCGATGGTCGCGACTTCCTTCGCGGTGTAGATCGGATCGCGCTGCACCACGAGGCAGACGCCGGTGCCGAGCTTGATGGTCTTGGTCACCGCCGCCGCAGCAGCGAGCGCGACGAACTGGTCGTAGGTGTCGTAGTACCATTTCGGCAGGTCGGGACCGCCCGGCCATGGCGATTTGCGGCTGGTGGGAATGTGGCTGTGCTCGGGGAACCACAGCGATTCGTATCCGCGCGCCTCGACCTCGACCGCCAGGTCCTGCGGCTGGATCGCGTAGTCCGTCGGAAACATCGTGATGCCGATCTTCATGCCTGGTCCTCCCGCTCTCGCCGCGGGAGACTAGACGCTACTCCGCCGCCTGACGAGTCACGCCGAGCCAGGCGTCGAGATCGGCGAGCGCACGGCCGGTGATCGCCAGCTTCTTGTCCTTGCCGCGCGGTGGACGCTTCGCACCGGCGGGAGTCGGCACGTCGGGGAACAGGCCGAAATTCACGTTCATCGGCTGATAGGTCGCGGCGTCGGCACCGCCGGTGATGTGTGCCAGCAACGCGCCCAGTGCCGTGGTGCGCGGTGGCGGCGATGGAGCGGCGCCCAGTCGCTCGGCGGCGGCGAAGCGGCCGGCCATCAGGCCGACGGCGGCGCTCTCGACATAGCCTTCGCAGCCGGTGATCTGTCCGGCGAAGCGCAACGCGGGACGCGCCTTCAGGCGGAAGGTGCCGTCGAGCAGGCGCGGGCTGTTGATGAAGGTGTTGCGGTGCAGGCCGCCCAGGCGCGCGAACTCGGCGCGCTGCAGGCCGGGGATCATGCGGAAGATCCTGGTCTGCTCGCCGTGCTTCAGCTTGGTCTGGAAGCCGACGATGTTGAACAGCGTGCCCAGCGCGTTGTCCTGGCGCAGCTGCACCACGGCGAAGGGCCGCTTGCCGGTGCGCGGATCGGTGAGCCCGACCGGCTTCATCGGTCCGAACGCCAGCGTGTCGCGGCCGCGCTCGGCCATCACCTCGATCGGCAGGCAGCCGTCGAAGTAGGGCGTGTCCTTCTCCCACTCCTTGAACGAGGTCTTCTCAGCCGTGATCAGCGCGTCGATGAAGGTGTAGTAGCCGTCGCGGTCGAGCGGGCAGTTGATGTAGTCCGCGCCATCGCCGCCCGGCCCCGCCTTGTCGTAGCGCGACTGGAACCAGGCGATCTCCATGTCGATGGAATCGCGATGCACGATCGGCGCGATGGCGTCGAAGAAGGCGAGGTTGCTCTCGCCGCTCAGCGCCAGGATCGCCTGGGTGAACGCCGGCGAGGTCAGCGGGCCGGTGGCGACGATGACGCTGTCCCATTCATCGGGCGGCGCGCCGGCGATCTCCTCGCGGCGGATCTCGATCAACGTCACGGCCTCGATCGCCGCCTGCACCGCGGCGGAGAAGCCGTGGCGGTCGACCGCCAGCGCGCCGCCCGCCGGCACTTTGTGCGCATCGGCTGCGCTGAGGATCAGCGAGCCGCAGCGGCGCATCTCCTCGTGCAGCAGGCCGACCGCGTTGTTGGCCGCATCGTCGGAGCGGAAGGAGTTGGAGCACACCAGCTCGGCCAGCGAATCCGTCAGATGGGCGTCGGTGCCGCGAATCGGTCGCATCTCGTGCAGCACGACCGGAACGCCGGCGCGCGCGAGCTGCCAGGCGGCCTCGCTGCCGGCGAGACCGCCGCCGATCACATGCACGGGCTTGAACATCGCTGCCGACACCGCTTCAATCCGACCAAGCGTCTGGGGGAGGCGCAGCAATAGTCCCGCGAGCCGGCCGGCGCAATTGCCGGTGCGTCGCGGGCGATCGGGAGGCTGAATGCCAGTCACGCGTCACAATCCGAAGACCGTGCCGCTCGCCGGCAAGTACACCCATGGCATCGAGCTGCCGCCGGGGCAGCGCGTTCTCTACGTCTCCGGCCAGGTCGGCACCGACGCCAAGGGCAAGGTCGCCGCCGGCATCGAGAAGCAGTGCGACAACGTCTTCAAGAATATCGGCACGGTGCTGAAGAGCGCCGGCATGAACTATGCCGACATCATCAAGGTCAATGTCTTCCTCACCGACCCGCGCTTTATCGGCCCCTTCCGCGCGGTGCGCGACCAGTACATCCACGACCCGTTCCCCGCCTCGACGTTGCTGATCGTCAGCGGCCTGGCCTCGCCGGACATGCTGGTCGAGGTCGAGGTGATCGCGGCGCGGCCCTGACTCTGCCGTCGTCCCGAGCGCGGGCGCGCGGCGATCTGGCCGCCATACCGCAGGGTCCTTCGCGCGCGCTCAGGACGACGGGCTCGAAAGCGCATCCAGCCGTCGTGCCAGGAAACGCCGCGCTGGCGCCGAGGCGGTGAGACGCGCCGCTTCGGCCAGTGCCGCCGACGCTTCAGCGTGACGGCCCAGGCGGCGCAGCAGCTCGCCGCGCGTCGCCGGCAGCAGGAAGTAGTCGGCGAGCACCTTCTCGCCGGCGATGGCATCGAGCTCGCTCAGCCCGCGCGCCGCGCCCTCGATCATTGCCACCGCCACCGCGCGGTTGAGGCGATGCACGGGCGAGGGCGCGATCGCCACCAAGGTGTCGTAGTAGGCGAGGATCGAGGACCAGTCGGTGTCCTCGAACGTCGCGGCGCGGGCATGCTCGGCGGCGATGCCGGCGAGCAGGTGGAACTCCGAGAGGCGCTCGCCGGAAGCGGCCTTCTGCAGGCGCGCGAAGCCCTCGGCGATCGCCGCGCCATCCCAGCGCGAACGATCCTGGTCGGCGAGCAGCACGATCTCGCCGGCGGCATCGGTGCGCGTCGGCAGGCGCGCGAGATGGAACAGCAGCAGCGCCGCCAGCGCCTGCGCCTCGGGCCTGCCGGCGACGGGATGCTCGGCGAGCAGGCGCGCCAGCCGCACCGCCTCGCCGCAGATATCGCTGCGCACCAGCGCATCGCCGGTCGCGGCGCCGTGGCCCTCGTTGAAGGCGAGGTAGAGCGCGTCGAGCACCGGCGCGAGGCGCGAGGGCAGCTCGTGCGCGGACGGCATGTCGAGCGACAGGCCGCGCTCCTGCACGCGTTTGCGCGCGCGCACCAGCCACTGCGCCACGGTGGCTTCCTCGCGCAGCACGCCGGCCGCGATCTCGCGCGTGGACAGGCCGCAGCCGACGCGCAGGATCAGCGCCAGCCGCATCTCTTCCGACAGCGCCGGATGCGCGCACATGAAGAGCAGCCGCAGCTCGTCGTCGGCCAGCTCGTCGACGAAATGCGCGCGGGGTGGCGCGGGTGC
>CAYNOF010001221.1:0-1599 GCA_964398335.1 uncultured Rhizobiaceae bacterium | reverse complement strand
ACCCTGCTGACCGATGCCGACAACGACGCGGCGCAGCGTTTCTATGGCCGCGCCGGCTTCCGCCGCTCGGCGATGATCCCGATGCGGCGATCGATTTGACCATGTGAACCCATAGAAAGGCGGCTAGATTGGCACCCCGCGATATCAGGAGGTCCGGCATGGCGAGCATCGGCTGGCGGGGCGTGTTTCCCGCCGTCACCACGCAGTTCCGCGACGATTTCAGCCTCGACCTGCCGGCGACGCAGCGCGTCATCGACGCGCTGATCCGCGACGGCGTGTCGGGCCTGATCCTGTGCGGCACGGTGGGCGAGAACACCTCGCTGGCGCCCGACGAGAAGCGCGCCGTGCTCGCCGCCGCCAGGGAGGTCGTCGCCGGCCGCGTGCCGATCCTCTCGGGCGTGGCCGAGTACACCACCCGGATGGCCTGCGACTACGCCCGCGACGCGGCGACCATAGGAATTGATGGACTGATGGTGATGCCGGCGATGGTCTACGCGGCCAAGCCGCGCGAGACCCTGCACCATTTCCGCCAGGTGGCCAGGGCCAGCGACCTGCCGATCATGGTCTACAACAACCCGCCGATTTACCGGACCGACGTCACGCCCGACATGCTGATCGAGCTCGCGGCATGTGAAACCATAGTATGCGTCAAGGAGAGCTCCGGCGCGACGGCGCGCTTCACCGACCTCAAGCGCGCCTTGGGCGATCGCTTCGTGCTGTTCTGCGGGCTCGACGACGTGATCGTCGAATCGGTGATGCTCGGCTGCGCCGGCTGGGTCTCGGGCATGTCCAACGCCTTCCCGGCCGAGGGCAACCGGCTGTTTGCGCTCGCCGCCGCGGGCCGCTTCGATGAGGCGCGTGTACTGAACGAATGGTTCATGCCGCTGCTGCACCTCGACGCGCGCGCCGACCTCGTGCAGTGCATCAAGCTCTGCGAGAAGATCATGGGCCGCGGCTCGGAGGTCACCCGCCCGCCGCGCCTGCCGCTCGAGGGGGCGGAGCGCCAGGCGGTCGAGGCGATCATGGCCGAGGCGCTGCGCACCCGGCCCGTCGTGAAGCTGGCGGCCGAATGAAGCGGCTCGCCGTTCTCCTGCTGTTGCTGCTGCCGGCCGGCGCGCTGGCGCAGAGCCCCGGGCGGTTCGACGGCACGTGGACCGGCAAGGCCGGCGCCTGGGCCATCAAGCTCACCATCGCCGGCACGAAGGGCAAGCTCGCGCTGACCTGCACGACCACCACATACACGTTCGACATCCCCGTGGCCGCCGACGGCACCGTCGAGTCCTGGCTGAGCTCCAATCAATTCGCCCGCCGCCAGATCGCCGGCAGGCTGCCCAACGTCGTCCTCTCCAGCGGCGCGGCCAACACCGCCTGCCCGGGCGGCGTGACCAACCTCAGCCTCGGCCGTTGACATTGCGGCGTCGCAGCATTTGAAATGCTGCAACGCAATATGGCAGTGTTCTGTGATGCGTCGCATCGCCATTGTCGGCACCACGGGGTCGGGCAAGAGCACGCTGGCCGAAAAGCTGGCGCCGTTGCTCGGCGCCGAGCATGTCGAGCTCGACGCGCTGTTCTGGACGCCGGGCTGGCGGCCGGTGCTGC
>CAYNOF010001220.1:0-8416 GCA_964398335.1 uncultured Rhizobiaceae bacterium | reverse complement strand
AGTCGGACAGGATGGTCGCCGCCGCGGGACCGGCGATCCAGCTGGCGCAATCGATGACACGCAGACCGGCAAAAATTCCATCAGCCATCGGACGTTCCCCTTGTTGGGCGCTATCCTAGCGAAGGTCGCGCACGCCAGCAGGGGAGGATTTCCAGATGGCCGGGAAGCGAAACAGCAAGGGCAAGCCGGTGGCCGTGGTGATCGGCGCCACCTCGAAATGGCAGGCCGACGGCCGCAACACCCGGCTGGCCCATGGCAAGGCGGTGGACGACAAGGACCTGCCGGTCGGCATCCGCTGGGGCGTGGGCGGCGCGATCGCCCAGAAGTTCGCCAAGGAAGGCTTCTTCACCGTGCTCACCACCCGCACGGAGGCCAATGCGTCGGGCCTCGCGGCGGCGATCGGCGAGCAGGGCGGCGACTGCATGATCGTCGAGCTCGACCTCGCCCAGGAGAAGTCCATCGCCTCGGCCTTCGCCACGATCCGCGCCGAGGCCGGCGACCCGCAGGTGCTGGTCTACAACGCGGGCTACCTCGAGGGCCGCGACCTGCCGCCGGAGAAGGAGCTGCTCGAGCACATCCCGGTCGAGATGTTCGACACCGCCCAGCACATCGCCTCGCGCGGGCCGTTCCTGGTGGCGAAGGAGGTGCTGCCCGCCATGCGCCGCAAGGGCGCCGGCTCGTTCTTCTTCTCCAACAACGCGAGCTCGCTGCGCGGGCGCAAGCGCCTGACCGGCCAGTCGCTCTATTACCCGCGGGTGATGATGCGCACGCTCGCCCAGGTGCTGACCGAGGAGTATTCCGAGCACGGCGTGCACGTCGCCAACATCGTCATCGACGGCACCATCGACTCGCCCGGCACGCGCGCCATGCCGCGCCTGCAGAACCGGCCCGACCTGATCATCAACCCGGTGAAGATCGCCGAGGCCTTCTGGTACCTCCACACCCAGGACCGCTCGTGCTGGACGCACGAGCTGCAGCTCACGCCGTTCTCCACCAAGCCGAGCTATTGAGCGGCTTTTTTCGGCCCGTAATGGTTCATTTCCCGGGAGAATTTGCCGGCGATCTGATTTAACGTCGGCACTGCGAGTGAACGCGTGCGAGTCCGGGGGGAAGTATTGCCCAATGGAGTAGGGGGCGTAGGCCGCCAGGAGGCGCGCACGCTCCTGGTTTCATTCGCTTTTCTGACCATTGCGGCGATCGCCGCAGGGACCGCCCGTGCCCAGGTCGCACCGCTGCAGACGCCGCCGCAGCCGCTGCAGCGCCCGGCACCCGCGCCGGTTGAGCCCGGCGTCATCCCCGGCCCGGCGGCGCCCGGCACCACGGCCGCGCCGGCCGGCGCCGAGCGCGTGCCGGTCACGCCCGTGGCGATCACCGTCGAGGGCAACACGGTCTATTCGCCCGATGATCTCGCTCCGCTGATCCGGCCGCTGATCGGCAAGACGGTCACGGCGGCCGACATCTTCCAGCTCGCCGGCGCGATCCAGCGCAAGTACCGCGACGACGGCTACTTCCTCGCCACCGTCGTCGTGCCGCCGCAGCGCGTCGCCGACGGCCGCATCCGGCTGCGCGCCTACGAGGGCAGCATCGCCAATGTCGTGGTCGAGGGCGATGTCGGCCCGGTGATCGAGCAGGCGCGCGCCTATCTCGCCAAGATCGGCCGCGGCGGGCAGGCGATCAACCTGCGCGACATCGAGCGCTACCTACTGCTGACCGAGGACATCCCCGGCATCAGGACCAGGACGGTGCTGCGGCCGGGCAAGCAGCCGGGCGAGGCCGAGCTGGCGGTCGAGCTCAGCCGCAAATCGTGGGACGCCTTCTACGCGCTGGACAACCGCGGCTCGCGCTTCACCGGGCCGCTGCAGGGCTTCCTGCTGGGCGGCGTGAATTCCTTCACCTCGCTGGGCGAGCGCGTCGAGGCGATGCAGTTCACCACCTTCAGCGACGAGAGCAACTACGTCCAGGTCGGCGGCTCGTTCCTGGTCGGCTCGGAGGGCGCGCGCATCCGCGCCTGGGCGGCCAAGGGCTTCGTCAATCCCAGCGGGCCGATCGCGGCCATCGGCTATGCCGGCAACCTCACCCTGTTCGGCCTGGGCGGCATGTACCCGATCATCCGCTCGCGCCAGGCCAACCTCTCGGTCAACGGCCAGTTCGAGTATTACCGCTCGGTGGTCGACAGCAATGTCGGCCGGCTCAACGCCACCGAGCTGCGCATCCTGCGCTTCGGCTTCGACGGCAGCTACCGCGACGATCTCAACGGCGCCAGCACCGCCTCCATCCGCTTCAGCAAGGGCGTCGGCATCCTCGGCGCCAGCCCGGCGGGCGATCCGCTGATGGCGCGCGCCGGCTCCGATCCGGGCTTCTTCAAGGTGCAGGCCGAGATCGCGCGCCGCCAGCACATCTGGGCCGACAACAATTTCGCGCTGGGCGTCGTCGGCTCGCTGAGCGGCCAGCTCACCGGCGACGTGCTGCCGGCGAGCGAGAAGTTCTTCCTCGGCGGCGACCGCTTCGGCCGCGGCTATTACTACGGCGAGGTCAGCGGCGACCGCGGCATCGCCGCCTCGATCGAGCTGCAGCTTAACGTGCTGGTGCCGCCGGGCGGCGTCGGCTGGAGCACGCCGGCGTCGGATATCGATCTCGCACGCGCCTTGCCGCTGCAGTTCTACGCCTTCTTCGATTACGGGCGCGTCTGGAACCTGCTGGCCAGTGAGGTGCCGGCGATCACCGCGCGCTCGGTCGGCTTCGGCGTGCGCACCAGTCTGCTGGAGCACATCACGCTCGAGATCGAGGCGGTGCGCCGGCTCGATCTCGGCGTCGATGGCGCCGCGGCGAGCCGGCTGGATCCCTGGGCTGCATTCTTCAAGGCGACCGCTCGGTTCTGAGCGGCACGAAAGCCGCGGCGTCGATTTACGCCGCGCAGGAGCAACGAACGATGGCCAAGCAGCGCTTAGCGCACAAGGCACCGACGCCGGGCTGGCAGGCCGCACCGATCCGGCGCGCCGACCGGCGCAGCCTGCTCGCCTCGACCGCCTTCGCCGCCTTCGTCGGCGCCGGCCTCTTCGCCTTCGGTGCGCCCGTCCTGGCGCAGACGCCCACCGGCGGCGTGGTGACCGCCGGCTCGGCCACCATCACCCAGAACTCCGCCACCCAGCTCACCGTCAACCAGACGACCAATCGCGGCGTCATCGACTGGCAGAGCTTCAACATCGGCGCGGGCGCGCGCGTCGACTTCGTCCAGCCCTCCGCCTCGTCGGTGACGCTCAACCGCGTCGTCGGTCCCGACCCGTCGCTGATCAACGGCCAGCTCAACGCCAACGGCCAGGTCATCCTGATCAATCCGTCGGGCGTGACCTTCGGCAACGGCGCGCAGGTCAACGTCCATTCGCTGATCGCCGGCACCGCCAACGTCGCCAACACCAGCGACTTCATGGCCGGCGGCAAGGTCGTCTTCGGCCAGGCCTCGGCCAATCCCGGCGCCGCCGTGGTCAACAACGGCACGATCACGGTGAAGGAGGGCGGCCTGGTCGGGCTCGTCGGTCCGAACGCCGCCAACAACGGCGTGATCAACGCCAAGCTCGGCCGCGTCACCATCGGCGGCAGCGAGACCATGACCGTCGACCTGGCCGGCGACGGATTGCTCGGCCTGCAGATCGGCCCGGCGACCAAGGTGGCCGCCAGGGCCGCCAACACCGGCACGATCAACGCGCCGGGCGGCACGGTGACGATCAGCGCCGCCACCGCGCGCAACGTCGTCGATTCGATCACCAACGTGCAGGGCATGGTCAAGGCGACCACCGTCAGCATCGAGGGCGGCGCGGTCGTCTTCGGCGCCGAGGTCGACGTGTCGAGCGCGACGGCCAAGGGCGGCACGGTCACGGCCACGGGCACGCAGGTCACCGTGCAGTCGACGGCGCGCATCAACGCCAACGGCGCGACCGGCGGCGGCACCGTGCTGATCGGCGGCGGCAAGCAGGGCGCGGGTCCGATCGCCAACGCGCAGAACACCACGATCGACAAGGGCGCGGCGATCACCGCCAGCGCCACCGGCAAGGGCGACGGCGGCACGGTGGTGGTGTGGGCCGACAACACCACGGTGTTCGCCGGCACGATCGAGGCGCGCGGCGGCGCGCTGGGCGGCGACGGCGGCTTCGTCGAGACCTCGGGCAAGGCGAACCTCAGCGTCACGAAGGACGCCTCGGTCAACGCCGGCGCGCCGCTCGGCAGGGCCGGCATGTGGCTGCTCGACCCGCGCTCGGTGCGCATCATCACCGGCGGCACGGGCGGGCTGACGACGCCCGACGGCCCGGGCACCTACGACATCGATCCGGGCACGATCCAGACGGCGCTGGCCAGCACCAACGTCACGATCAGCACCGCCGCCGACGGCGACGGCGCCGACCTCGGCAACATCACCGTGCTCAACGCCATCACCTGGAATTCGGCCAGCACGCTGACGTTCAACGCCGACAACAACATCGCCATCAACGCCGCGATCAACGGCGGCAACGGCACCCTGGCGCTCAACGCCGGCCTGGGCACCGCCACGGGCACGATCACCCAGACCGCCGACATCGGCGTCAACACGCTGACCGTGAGCACCCAGGGCGGCAACGCCATCCTCGATCAGGTCAATGGCATCGCCAATCTCGGCGCGTCCAATCTCGGCAGCGGCGCGCTGTCGGTGCGCACCAATACGCTGACCTTCACCGTCACCGGCGATGTCGTCGCCAGCGGCGGCATCACCCTGCGCAACGGCATCTGGATCGTGCTCAACGCCGCGGTCAATGCCGGGGCGGGCACGGTGTCGCTGCTGGGCTTCGGCTCGGAAGCCGACTCGATCCGCCAGAGCGCCGCCGGCGTGATCACCGCCGGCACGCTCACCATCACCGGCGGCGGCGGCGCCTCGCTCGGCACCGCGACCAACCAGATCACCAAGCTCGGCGCGGTGAGCCTGGGCTCGGGCGTGCTGTCGCTCAAGGATGCCGGCGGCCTGACGCTGTCGGGCACCGTGACCGCGAAGGGCGGCATCACGCTGGAGACCTCGGGCACGCTGTCGGACGGCGCGCAGACGGTGGACGCCAGCGCCGGCACGCTGACCTTGACGACGACCGGCGGCAGCGCCAACACCATCGGCTTCGGCGGCGCCACGAGCGCGGGCACCCTGGTGCTGACGACGGCCAACGCCAACGCCTCGCTGACCAACAGCTTCGACACCATCGGCAATCTCGGCGCGACGTCGCTGGGCAGCGGCTCGCTCTTCATCCTCCAGTCGGCGGCGCTGACGGTGAGCGGCGCCGTGGCGGCCGGCGGCGTCAACCTCAACACCAGCAACGGGGTGACGGTCAACAGCACGCTGAACGCCGGCAGCGGCACGGTCACGCTGGCCGGCGGCAGCGGCGGCGTCACGCAGGGCGCCGCCGGCACCATCACCGCCGGCACGCTGAATCTCGGCGCGAGCAACGCCAACGCGACGCTCAACGCCGCCACCAACGCCATCACCAGCCTGGGCTCGGTGTCGCTGGGCAATGGCGCGTTGAGCCTGCTGGATGCCGGGGGCCTGTTCATCGGCAACAACGTGACCGCCAAGGGCGGCATCACGATCAGCACCTCCGGCGCGCTGTCGAGCAGCAGCGCCGTGGTCGACGCCGGCTCGGCCACCGTGTCGCTGACCACGACCGGCAGCGGCAACGCCATCAGCATCAGCGGGCCGCTGGCCGCCGGCACGCTGAGCTTCACGACGACCAACGCCAACGCGACGCTGTTCAACGGCTTCAGCAACATCACCAATCTCGGCACCGTGTCGATCGGCACGGGCACGCTCAACGTCCTCGACGCCAACGGCGTGACGGTGAGCGGCGCGGTGTCGGCGGGCAGCGCCACCATCAACACCGGCGGCCTGCTGGCGATCAACAACACGATCAACGTCGGCGCCGGCAGCCTGTCGCTGCTCACCGCCGACACCGGCAACGCCATCACGCAGAGCGCGGCGATCACCGCCGGCACGCTGAACATCACCACCGGCAACGCCAACGCGACGCTGAACGGCGCGACCAACTCGGTGGCGGCGATCGGCACGGTGTCGATCGGCAGCGGCGCCTTCGCGCTCAAGACCGGCGCGGCGAGCGGCTTCACGGTGTCCGCCGGCTCGATCACCGCCAATGGCGGCATCAGCGTCGAGAACACCGCGGGCAACCTCACGACATCGGGCACGCTGCAGGCGAGCAGCGGCGCGGTCAGCCTCATCGCTTCCGCCGCCGGCAAGACCATCACCCTGGGCGGCGCCGTCAACGGGCTCGGCGTGTCGCTGAAATCGGACGGCGCGCTCGCCATCGGCCAGTCGATCAATGCCGGCACCGGCACGGCCTCGCTGACCGTCACCGGCGCGTCCAACGCCATCACCCAGAGCGCCGGCACGCTGACCGCCGGCACGCTCAGCATCTCGACCAACGACGGCAACGCGACGCTGGGTCAGGCCAACCTGATCACCAATATCGGCACCTCGAACGTCGGCATGGGTGCGCTCAGCGTGACCGATTCGGCCGGCGGCCTGACCGTGACCGGCACGATCAGCACCTTCGGCGGCACCGTGCTCAGCACCGTCGGCGACCTGACAATCCAGGCGACGATGAACTCGGGCGGCGGCGCCACCGTCCTCAACGCGACCGGCAACATCACGCAGACCGCCGCCGCCGTCATCACCGCCGACATCCTGCGCGCCAGCACCGGCGGCACCGGCACGATCGACCTCTCGAGCGCCACCAACGTGATCGGCGCGCTGGGCACGGTCTCGAGCCCGACCTCGTTCAGCTTCAAGACCAATGCGGCGACGCTGAACGTCACCGAGACGATCACGGCGACCGCCAGCGACGTCACGCTGGTCAACACCGGCGGCGCCATCCGGATGATCGCGCCGATCAACGCCGGCGCCACGGTCTCGCTGACGGCGGCCGGCAACATCTTCCACACCGCGGCGGGGCCGATCAGCGCGGCGACGCTGGCGCTCGCGACCAGCGGCGGCGGCAACGTCACGCTGAACGCGGCGACCAACACCATCGCCAATCTCGGCGCCGTGTCGCTGGGCGGCGGCTCGCTCGACCTGCTCGACGCCGGCGGGCTCACCGTGACCGGCGCGGTGGCGGCGGGCGGCGGCATCACGATCAGCACGTCGGGCGCGCTGGCGATCAACAGCGCGCTCAACGGCGGCACCGGCACGGTATCGCTGACCGCGACGGGCCCGGGCAGCGGCATCACCCAGAGCGTCGACGGCGTGATCACCGCGGGCACCCTGACCCTGTCGAGCGACGGCACTGTCGATCTGACGACGGCCGCCAACCTGGTGAGCAATCTCGGCGCCAGCACGGTCGACTCCCTGTTCATGCACGACGAGGTGCCGACCTTCACGGTGAGCGGGGCGCTGGCGGCCCTCAACGTGGCGCTCGAGAACACCGGCGCGATCGTGGTCGGCGCGCCGATCAACGTGCCGGACAACCCGGTCCGCCTGCGCACCCTCGACGGGCCCTCCAGCACCATCACCCAGACCGCGGCGGGCGTCATCACGGCCGGCGTCCTCGACCTCCTCACCAACGACGCCAGCGCGACGCTGGATGCGGCGACCAACGTCGTCCAGTACCAGGACTACGTCGTGCTCGGCGCCGGCGCGCTCACGCTGAGGACCGATGCCGCCGCCGGCTTCACGATCGACGGCGACCGCGTCGTCGCCAATGGCGGCATCGCCATCACCAACACGTCGGGCGCCATCACGACCATCAACGCGCTCTCGGCCGGCGCGGGCGCGGTGTCGCTCACCGCCGCCACGACGCTGTTCATCGGCGGCACGCTCAGCGGCGTCGGCGTGAGCCTGCAGTCGCTCGACGCGCTGTCGCTCGCTCAGTCGATCGACGCCGGCAGCGGCACGGCGTTGCTGATCGTCAACGGCTCCGGCAACGCCATCACCCAGAGCGCCGGCACGATCACGGCGGCCACGCTCAGCGTCTCGACCAACCGTGGCGACGCGACCCTGAACCAGACCAACGCCGTGACCAGTCTCGGCGCCGTCTCGCTGATCACCGGCGCGCTCAGCCTGACCGACAGCGGCGGGCTCACGGTCAGCGGCACCGTCTCGGCCTCGGGCGGCATCACGCTCAGCACCTCGGGCGCGCTGGCGGTCGACCAGGCGCTCAGCGCCGGCACCGGCGCGGTCAGCCTCACCACCACGGGCGGCGCGTCGAGCACCATCACCCAGGGCGGCAGCGGCGTCATCTCCACCGCGTCGCTCGGCCTGTCGACCGCCGGCGCCGACGCGCTGCTCGACAGCGCGACCAACGCGGTCACCAGCCTGTCCGGCGTCTCGCTGGGCGCCGGGCGCTTCGCGCTCAAGACCGCCGCGTCGGGCGGCTTCACGGTGAGCGGCGCCAGCATC
>CAYNOF010001219.1:0-7241 GCA_964398335.1 uncultured Rhizobiaceae bacterium | reverse complement strand
TGGAGATCGAGCGACCATGGGATGCCTATACCGATGATCATCTCGGGCTGATGGATCATCTCGGCATCGGCAAGTGCGCGGTGATCGGCTACTGCATCGGCGGCCCGTTCTCGTGGAACCTGCTGCGCCGCGCGCCCGATCGCGTGGTCGCCGCCGTGCTGACCCAGCCCAGCGGCCACCGGCCGGAGATGCCCGACCAGTTCTACAACAACAACATGGGCGCCTGGGGACCGGCGCTGATCCAGCGTCGGCCGGAGATCACGACCGAGATGGTGAGCGCGTTCCTCAACAAGATGTACCGCTCGCCCGGTGATTTCGTCTTCACCGTGACGCGCGATTTCGTGCGCAACTGCCAGACGCCGGTGCTCGTGCTGCCCGACGACATTCCGCCGCATCCCTACGCGGTGGCGATGGAGACGGTGCGGCTGGCGCCGAAATCGGAGGTCAGCCTTTTCCCGTGGAAGGAGCCGCCGGAGATGATCCGCGTGGTCGTGCGCCAGGTCCGCACCTTCCTGCGCGCCCACCTGCCGGCCGCGTGACGGACGCAACCCGGCGATGCGCGGGGCGGGCGTTGCCGGGGACGCCGGCACGAGGTAAACGGTCATTCATACGACCGTGACCCGGAGTGCGCGCGATGCCTGATGCCTCGACTCTTCCCGGCGGTGCTTCCTCGACCCGTCTCGACGTCGCGATCGTCGGCGGCGGGTTGGCCGGGCTTTACGCAATCCACCGCCTGCGCGGCCTGGGCTTCACGGTGCGCGCCTACGAGCAGGGCTCGGGCATCGGCGGCACCTGGTTCTGGAACCGCTATCCCGGCGCGCGCTGCGACGTCGAGAGCCTCGAGTATTCGTACTCCTTCTCCGAGGAGCTGCAGCAGGAGTGGAAGTGGCCGGAGCGCTACGGCACCCAGCCGGAGATCCTGCGCTACATCAACCACGTCGCCGACCGCTTCGATTTGCGCCGCGACGTGCAGCTCAACACGCGCATCAAGTCGGCGGTGTTCGACTCGCGCGCCGGCGAATGGACGCTGACCACCGCGCAGGGCGAGACGATCCGCGCGCGCTATTGCGTGATGGCGGCGGGCAACCTGTCGACGCCGCGCGTGCCGGACTTCAAGGGCATCGGCGACTTCAAGGGCAGGTGGTACCACTCCGGCCTGTGGCCGCATGAGGGCGTGGACTTCACCGGCAAGCGCGTCGGCGTGATCGGCACCGGCTCGTCCGGCGTACAGATGATCCCGATCATCGCGCAGCAGGCCAGGCACCTCACGGTGTTCCAGCGCACCGCGAATTTCAGCCTGCCGGCACGCAACATGCCGATGGGCGAGGAGAAGGAGCGCCGGCACAAGTCGGAATACGCCGCACGCCGCCGCGCCGCCTACGACACCCCCTTTGCCATCGCCGGCCATCCCAGGCCGACCCAATCGGCGCTGGCGGTCGACGACGCGGAGCGCCGCGCCGCCTACGAGTCGAAGTGGCAGGAGGGCGGCAGCATCAGCTACCTCTACGCCTACACCGACCTGCTGGTGAACAAGCAGTCCAACGACACCGCCTCGGAATTCGTGCGCGAGAAGATCCGCGGCATCGTCAAGGACAAGCACACCGCCGAGCTGCTGGCGCCGAAGGATCATCCGATCGGCACCAAGCGGCTGTGCCTCGATACGAACTACTACGAGACCTACAACCGCGACAACGTCGCGCTCATCGACGTGCGCAGCGATCCGATCGCCGAGATCACGCCCAATGGCGTGCGCCTGAAGAGCGGCGCCGAGTTCGAGCTCGACGCCCTCGTCTTCGCCACCGGCTTCGACGCCATGACCGGCGCGCTGCGCGAGATCGACATCCGCACGACCGACGGCGCGGTGCTGGCCGACCATTGGGAAGGCGGGCCGCTGACCTATCTCGGCCTGATGGTGTCGGGCTTCCCCAACATGTTCGTCATCACCGGCCCGGGCAGCCCGGGCGTGAAGACGCAGATGATCGCCTCGATCGAGCAGCACACCGACTGGATCGCCGAGTGCCTGAAGCACATGCGCGAGAAGGGCCTCGACCGCATCGAGCCGACGGCGGAAGCCGAGATGGCCTGGGTGCACCACGTCAACGCGGTGGCCGACAGCACGCTCTACCCGATGGCGAACTCCTGGTACGTGGGCGCCAACATCCCGGGCAAGCCGCGCGTGTTCATGCCCTATGTCGGCGGCTTCGACCGCTACAAGCGGCGCTGCGACGAAGTCGTGGCGAACGGCTACGAAGGCTTCACGTTCGACCGGCAGACCGCGACCGTCGCCTAGTGGGAGTCGCGCCGGCGCCTCACAGGGCGCCGACAGACTTGAGATAGAGGTCGCTTGCTTCCCGGGTCACGGATCCCGGCTTGCCGTCGGCGATGGGACGCCCGTCGACCTTGGTCACCGGCGTCACGCCGCCCAGGGTGCCGGTCACGAAGGCTTCGTTCGCCGAATAGACCTGGGTCAGCGTGAAGTCGCATTCGCGCGCGATGCCACCTGCCGCGCGCCAGGCGGCGATGACGTTGCCCTGGGTGATGCCCTTGAAGCTGTAGGCGCTGGTCGAGGTCCACAGCTCGCGGCCGCGCACGATGAAGAAATTGGTCGAATTGCACGAGGCCACGAAACCGCGCGGGTCGAGCATCAGCGCCTCGTCCGCGCCGGCATGGATCGCCTGGATCAGCGCCTGGATCAGGTTCAGGCGGCTGTGCGAGTTCAGCCGCAGGTCGAACATGTCGGGATTGCTGGTGCGGAAAGTCGAGGTGAAGAGCGAATAGCCCTTCGCCTTGGCCTCCGGCAGCGGCGACTTGTATTCGGCGACGATGACGATAGTCGGGCCAGAGACGATGAAGCGCGGATCCTGGTTGGGCGTGCTCTTGATGCCGCGCGTGATCATCATGCGGATGTGCGCGCCATCGGTCATGCCGTTGGTGTCGAGGGTGTCCTGGATGGCCTTCACGACGCCGTGGCGGTCGAGCCCGATATCGAGATCGATCGCCCGCGCGCCCTCGAACAGCCGGTCGAGATGGGCCTCCAGACTGATCAGCTTGCCCTTGACCAGCCGCAGCCCCTCCCAGACGCCGTCACCCAGCACAAAGCCCGCGTCGAAGATCGACACCCGTGCCTCGTTGCGCGGCACGAACGCGCCGTTGACGTAGACCAGGACCTTGTCGTTGCGGGCGTCGGCCTTGTAGCCCTGCGCGCTCTGCGCGCCCGTTCCGTTCGTCACGGTCGTTACTCCTAGAAGCTGAATTGGCGATGGCTGGCGAGGAAGGCGCGGGTTCGCTCGGCCTTCGGATTCTTCAAGATCTCGTCCGGCGTGCCCTGCTCGTGGATCATGCCGTCGGCAAGGAAGATCACGCGCGTGGCGACGTGGTAGGCGAAGCCCAGCTCGTGCGTGACCAGCAGCATGGTGCGGCCTTCCTCGGCGAGCGAGCGGATCACCGTCAGCACCTCGCCGACCAGCTCCGGATCGAGGGCGGAGGTCGGCTCGTCGAACAGCAGCACTTCAGGATCCATGGCCAGCGCGCGGGCGATCGCCACGCGCTGCTTCTGCCCGCCAGACAGATGCGCCGGATAGGTCTCTGCCTTGTCGGCCAGCCCGACCCGCGCCAGCTCGCGTTCCGCCCGTACCCGCGCCTCGGGCTTCGATTGCCGACGCACGGTAAGCAGCCCTTCCATCACGTTGCCGATCGCGGTCATATGGGGAAAGAGATTGAACTGCTGGAAGACCATGCCGGCCTTCTGCCGCACGGCGGCGAGCTCGCCTTCGCGATAGACGATGGTCTTGCCGCGTTCGCTGCCGATCGGCTTCCCGTCCAGCTCGACGCGCCCCGAGGTTGGCAGCTCCATGAAGTTGAGGCAGCGCAGCAGGGTGCTCTTGCCCGAGCCTGAAACGCCGAGGATCGCGATGCGCTCGCCGCGGGCCACGTCGAGATCGATGCCGCGCAGGACCTCGTTCGCCCCGAAGCGCTTGGTCAGAGCGCGGACCCGGAGGATGGTCATTCGCTCCTCTTGAGCCGGCGTTCGAGGGCGTAGGTGAGCTGCACCAGCGGCCAGAGGATGACGAAGAAAATCACCGCGATCGCGGTATAGGCCTCGATCGGGTTGAAGTTCAGCGAGGCGATCAGCTTGCCCTGCTGCAACAGCTCGACATAGGCGACCGCCGAGGCGAGCGTCGTCATCTTGAAGGCCTCGATCGCGCGGTTGGTCAGCGCGGGCGTCATGCGCTTGAGTGCCTGCGGCAGGATGATGCGCCGCATCGCCTGTCCCCAGCTCATGCCGATCGCCCGTGCCGCGTCCCATTGCCCGCGCTCGATCGACTGGATGCCGCCGCGATAGATGTCGGCCGAGAAAGCCGCGGTGTTGAGGGAAATTCCGAGCGCCGCCGCCGACAGCGGGCTGATCTCGAATGGCATCAGGATCGGCAGGGCGAAATAGAACCAGAGGATCTGCACCAGCACCGGCGTGTTGCGGAAGAATTCGACGAAGATGGCTGCCGGGATGTTGATCCACCTGTTGTGCGCGTAGCGTCCGAGACCGACCACGAGGCCCAGCCCGAGGCCGAGCACCAGGCAGATGGCGAAGAGGCGCAGGGAGCCGATGGCGCCGGCGATCAGGGCGTCGCTGTTGGCGAAGACGGAGGAGAAGTCCCAGGCCTGGCCCATGGTCGTGCTCAATGCACCGTCGAGTCTCCGCCGACCGCGAGCCGCCGCTCGATGTGGCGGGCGAGCAGGCTGAAGGCGAAGATGACGACGAAGTAGATCAGCGCCGCCACGCTGAAGGTCTCGAGCGGACGGTAGGTCTTCTGGGCGATGGCGTTGGCCTGGTACAGCAGGTCGGCGTAGGCGATCGTGGCGACCAGGGTCGTGGTCTTCATCAGCTCGATCGAGCGCTCGAGGAAGGCCGGGATCATGCGTGTCACGGCCTGCGGCAGCACGATGCGGCGCAGCGCCTGGGCGCGCATCATGCCGATGGCGAGCGCGCCTTCCCATTGGCCGCGCTCGATCGACTGGATGCCGGCACGGAAGAACTCGGCGAAGAACGACGAGGACTGGATCGAGAAGGTGACGACGGCCGCCGCGAACGGCGTCATCTCGATGCCGGCGATCAGCGGCAGCGCGAAGAAGAACCAGAACAGCTGCACCAGCGGCGGCGTGGTGCGGAAGACCTCGATGATCAGGCCGGCCGGCCATGACAGGAAGCGCCGCGATGACAGGCGCAGCAGGGCGAGCGCGAGGCCGATCGCGAGGCCCAGCACCAGTGCGATCGCCGTGACCTTGAGCGTGTTGACGAGCCCCTCCGCCAGCAGGCCGGCGCTGGCGAAGACGGGCGCGAAGTTCCACTCGTACAAGCGGAAGGCCTACTTGATCATTTCCTTCATGATCGGCGGCACCGTCTTGGGGTCGAGACCGAAATCGACGAGCGATTGCTCGTACCACTTCTGGGTCTGGCCGCTGCGGTAATGCTCGCCGACCACCTTGTCGACCCAGGCGACGAACGCCGTGTCGCCCTTGCGCACGCCGACACTCGACGCCACCGATTCCGACGGCGTCGGCACGAGGAGCTTGCCCTTGCCGAGCCGCTGGCGCGCCGCCAGCAGCGGCGGATGGAACATGCCGACGGCATCGACGCGCCCGGACTGGAAGGCGGCGATCGCCTCGACGTTTCCCGGGAAGCGCTGGATGTCGGCTTTCGGCGTGTTCTTGGTGAGGAACGTGTCGATCGTCGTGGCCTGCGCGCAGGACAGCTTGATGCCGGGCTTGTTGAGGTCCTCCCACGTCTTGACCGGCAGGTCGTCGCGCGCCAGCACGGCGAGCGAGTACCAGAGCAGCGGCGCTTCGGGAAAGTCGATGGCCTGCTTGCGCTCGGCCGTCGCATCCAGCACGAACATCAGGTCGATCTTGTTGCCCTGAAGGGCCGCGATCGCGTTGCCCCAGGAAACCTCGACTGCTTCGAACTTCGCGCCGAGTGCCTGCGCCATGGCCTTGCCCATGAACACGCCGAGGCCGGACGTCCACTCGCCGCTCTTCGGGTCCTTCGAGTACCAGGGCGGCGCCTGCGTCACGCCGACCCGCAGCGTGCCACGCGACTTCACCTCATCGAGCGTGCCGGCGGCGCGCGCCGCGAAGGGCAGGGCGAGCGCGGCGGCGCCGGCGATCAGCGAACGGCGGTTGATGGTCATTTGAAGTGTCCCCTTTTCTTCCCCAGAACGGATGGCAACGCGCGCAGGAAGCGCTCGGTGGTCTCGGCGCCCCGGCGCATGTGCTCGATGATCTCCAGCCGCATGGCGGCGAGATCATCGCCGAGCGCGGCCGCGAGATAGGTTTCGTGCGCGTCGCGCTTCGGGCCGCGCCGGCGGTGCGCACGATGATGCGCCGCCCAATAGAGCTGCAGGCGGCCACGCAAGCCATGCCAGGCGTGGTGCAGGAGCCGATGCTCGCTTGCCTCGTAGACGAGGCCGTGAAGCTCCAACTCGGCCGAGATGCTGGCGCGGTCGTCACCGGCATCGATGGTGGCCAGCAGCGCATCGTTGCGCCGCCGCAGATCGGCGCGAAAGCGCGCGTCGCGACGCTCCCACACCTGCTCGAAGGCGAAGGTCTCGAGCGCGGTGCGCAGCGAGTAGATCTCCTGGACATCCTCGACCGAGAGCGGCGCCACATGCGTGCCGGTGTAGGGCACGGTGACGACAAGCCCTTCCTCGATCAGCTGCCGCAGCGCTTCGCGCAGGGGGCCGCGGCTGACGTCGAAGCGCTGGGACAGGGCCTGCTCGACCAACGGTGCGCCGGGCGGAATGTCGCCGGCGAGAATCGCCAGCCGCAGCCGCTCGGCCACATGGGCGCGCAGCGTGCTCTTGGGGATGGGCTTGAGAAGGTCGTCCACTGCCATCGTCGATTGTTGACAATCTTCCATGTGGCAATAGGCCCGGCAATGGGAAAGTCAGCGCCAGGCAAACACCGGCTGGTCGAAATGATCGACACGGGTGGCGCGGTCTTCCAGCGCCACCTCGCGGAACTGGTAGAGCATCGCGGCCGTCGGCGCGTTGATCTGCGTGTTCATCAGCGGGATCGGCAGGCGGATCACCGGCCGGTCGCTTTCGGGAATGTTGAAGATCTCCGGCGAGTCCGGGCGGCGCAGCTCGCTGAGCGGGATGCGGAAGAGCCAGTCGACCTCGGCCGGGTTGGGCGTGACCACCGTGCCGCGCGGCGTCCATACGACGATCGGTGCGATCAGGTAGCCC
>CAYNOF010001218.1:0-1537 GCA_964398335.1 uncultured Rhizobiaceae bacterium | reverse complement strand
ATCCCCGCCTCGGCGCAGCGCCGCCGCCGCCTCGCGCGCGGCACGCTGACCGCTGGTGAAGCCGCCGGCGACACGTGCCGTCGGCCGCGGCAGGACTATGCCACGGCGGCGGCGCTATTGCGGCGTCAGATTGAGCTCGCGCACCGAGGCGACGAGCTGCGGGCCCATCTCCTTGATGAAGGCCTGGAAGTCGGCGCGGCCCTGGATGCCCTGGTCGAGGCCGAACTGGTCGACCAGCCCCTTCACGCGCGGCGTATTGTTGGCCTCGACCATGCCGTCCGACAGCTTCTGCAGGATGTCGTCGGGCGTGCCGGTGGGCGCCACGCAGCAGACCATGCTTTCGAGCAGGAAATACGGATGCGTCGCGCCCTGCTCGAGGAAGGTCTTCACGTCGGGCAGCTTGCTCTTCATGCGCGTGCGCGTCGGCACCGCCACCGGGCGGATGTTGCCGGCCTGCAGCGCCGAGAGCGCGCCGAGATAGGTCGAGCACGCCGCCTGCGTCGTGCCGGCCGACAGATCGGCCCACATCGGCGCCTCGCCGCGGTAGTGCACCGGCTCCATGCTCAGCCCGAAGATCTCGTTGAGCTTGACGCAGAAGATATGGGCGAGAGAGCCGGGACCGGTCGTGCCGATGCTCACCTTGTTGGTCTTGGCGTAGGCGATCAGGTCGGCGAGCCCGTTGTTGCCCGGCACGCTCTTGTGCACGTAGAGCGGCGTCTTGCCGGCCGAGAGCATGGCGATCGGCACGAAATCCTTGTCCGAATCGTAGGGCACGTTCTTGAAGATGACCCGGTTCTGGAACATCGCCGTCGAGTTGGTGAACAGGATCGTGTAGCCGTCGGGGGCCGACTTCGCGACCATCTCGGCGGCGATCATCGAGCCGGCGCCGGTCTTGTTCTCGACGATGAAAGGCTGCTTGTACTTCTCGCCGAGATATTCCGCCGTCACCCGCGCCATGATGTCGGTGAGCCCGCCGGCGGCATAGCCGCAGATGAAGCGCACCGGCTTGGCCGGCCACGCCTGCGCCCGCGCCGCGCCGGCAAGGCCGCCCGCCACCGCCATCGTCGATGCGCCCCGAACAAAAGCGCGCCTGTTCATACGCCCCAACATCACCGCTTCCTCCATCTGATCTTACTTGCTGACTAACAAGTAAGTGATATGGTGCCCGGCATGATCGCCGACCGCAAGCCCCCGCCGCGCCGCACCCAGACCGACCGGCGCGAGGAATCCGACCGCCGCATGCTGCGCGCCGCCACGAGGCTCATCGCGCGCCAGGGGGTGTCCGGGACCAGCCTGGCCGAGGTCGGCCTCGCCGCCGGCTACAGCCGCGGCCTGCCGGTCGACCGCTACGGCAGCAAGCGCGGGCTGATCGAGGCGCTGCTCGATTCGATGGCGGCGTGGTTCGAGGCGCGTGTCGCGAACACCGCGTCCAGCAAGCGCGGCGTCGAAGCGGTGCTGGAGCGCATCGCGGCGCATGTCGACGGCGCGCGCAAAAGCCCGCTCGCCACGACGGCGCTGTACGCGATCTACCTCGAAT
>CAYNOF010001217.1:0-1678 GCA_964398335.1 uncultured Rhizobiaceae bacterium | reverse complement strand
GGCGTTGAGCGCGCGCAGCATCTGCCCGAACGCCCGGCTGCGGCCACCGGCGACCGGCGCGGCGGTCTCGCTGGCGGCGCTCATTGGTACTTCACCCGCGGGTCGATGAAGCCGTAGGTCAGGTCGGTCAGGAGGTTCGTGACCACGATGATGAAGGTGTAGACCACCATCAGCCCCTGCAGCATCGTGTAGTCGCGCTGGGTTAGCGCGCCGACGATCAGCTTGCCGAGGCCCGGCCGGTTGAAGACGATCTCGGTCAGCACCGAGTTGCCGATCATGGTGCCGAAATACAGGCCGACCACGGTGACGATCGGGATCAGCGCGTTGCGCAGGCCGTGGCTCCAGACGATGCGGCGGCGGCTCAAGCCCTTGGCGCGCGCGGTGCGCATGTAATCCTCGGTCAGCACGCCCAGCATCGAGGAGCGCGTCACGCGCGTGACATAGGCGGCCATGATCAGGCCGAGGTTGAGGGCCGGCAGGACGAGGTTGTGCAGGCGGGTGAGCGGGTCGCTGACATCGATGCGGCTGACGACGGGGAACCAGCGCAGCTGCACCGCCAGCGCCAGCAGCAGCAGGATCCCCGATACGAAGGCCGGGAAGGACAGGCCGGCCAGCGACAGCAGGCGCGTGACGTAGTCGGCGAAGCGATTGCGCCTGAGAGCCGCCAGCACGCCGACCGGCACGCCGATGATCACGCCGACGATGGTTGCCGCGATGGTCAGCTCGATGGTGAAGGGCAGCACGGCGCGGATCTCGGACCACACGGTGCGATTGCTCGACAGCGACAGGCCGAGATCGCCGCGCACCGTGTCCCACAGGAAGCCGAGGTATTGCGCCATCAGCGAGCGGTCCAGCCCCAGCCGGTGGCGCAGCGCCTGCAGCGCCTCGGCGTTGGCCTGGTCGCCGAGGATGACCAGCGCCGGATCGCCCGGCACGACGCGGGCGAGCTGGAAGACGCAGGTGGCGACGACGAAGAGAATCGGCAGGGTGAACAGCAGGCGCTTGGCGACGTAGCGCAGCACGGCTCACGCCGCCTTGCCTGATGTGGCGAACCGGTCCAGCGCGAAGGGCGCGATCGGCATCTGGGTGCCGCCGTCGATCACCAGGTCGGCCAGCGCGCGGCCGACCGCCGGCGCCGGCTGGAAGCCGTGACCGGAGAAGCCGAAGGCGTGGAAGAAGCCGGGCGCCGACGGAGACGGGCCGATGATCGGCAGATGATCCGGCGTCTGCGCCTCCAGCCCCGCCCAGGCACGCACGATGCGCACGCGGCGCATCAGCGGAAAGATCGCCGCGACGGCGGTCGCGCTCTCGCCCAGCCGACGGCCGTCGAGCTGGTAGCTCTCGTGCGCGCGATCCGGCCGGCCCTGATGGCCGCCGCCGATCACCACCGTGCCGTCGTCGGTCTGCTTGAAGGAGAGCTTGCGGCCGACCGCGCTGACCACGGGCAGGACGAACGGCGCCACGCGCTCGCTCACCATCATCATCGAGCAGCGCGTCTGCAGCGGCGCGCGATCGCCGATCATGGCGGCGACCTCGTCGGACCACGCACCGGCACAGTTGACGACGGCGGGCGCCTCGTAGCGCGCGGTCGGCGTCGTCACCTGCCAGACCGTGCCCTGGCGGCCGATCGCGGTAACGCCAGCACCTTCGATGAACCGTGCGCCCTGCCGCTCGGCCT
>CAYNOF010001216.1:0-12935 GCA_964398335.1 uncultured Rhizobiaceae bacterium | reverse complement strand
CAACCGGGGCGGCGCCATCGTCAACGTCGCCTCGGTGCGTTCGGTCGTCGCCGGCGGCGGCAATCTGCAATACGACACCAGCAAGGCCGCGGTCGCGGGACTGACGCGCGCCCTCGCCGCCGACCACTCGCCGGAGGGCATCCGCGTGCACGCCATCGGTCCCGGGCCGATCTTCACGCCATTCCATCAGCGCCGCATCGCGGCGGCCGGCGAGGGCGTCGAGAAGTACAACGCCCAGGCGGCGCGGGGCACCATGCTGAAGCGCCCGGGCAGGGCCGAGGAGGTCGCCGCGGCCATCCTGTTCCTGGCCTCAGACGATGCCTCCTACGTCACGGGCACCCTGCTGTTCGTCGACGGGGGTATGACTGCGATGTGATACCCGGCAAGATCGGATAGAAACGGGTGAGGAGACGCGAGCCATGCGCACGAGCTTTTCCGTCAACGACATGACCATCCACCGCATCGTCGAGCAGGAAAGCGGCTTTACGCCGCTGCTCGACTTCCTGCCGACCTTGTCGAAGGAAATGCTGGGCGAGAATCTCTCCTGGCTGGCGCCCGGCGGCTACGACAGCGCGACCGGCAATGTCGTGCTGTGTTTCCAGTCCTATGTCGTCAAGACGCCGCATCACAACATCCTGGTCGACAGCTGCATCGGCAACGACAAGAACTTCCCGAACCGGCCGGCCTGGAACAAGAAGACCGACCCCAACTGGATGCAGGCGCTGAAAGCCGCCGGCCTCGGTGTCGAGGACATCGATTTCGTGATGTGCACGCATCTGCACGGCGATCACGTCGGCTGGAACACCAGGCTGGAGAACGGACGCTGGGTCCCGACCTTCCCCAAGGCGCGCTACCTGTTCTCCAGGAAGGAATACACCTACTGGAGCGAGATCCACCAAAAGACGCCGCTCGACCAGATCAGCGACAGCGTGCTGCCGATCATCGAGGCCAACCGCGCCGAGCTGGTCAGCAGCGATCATGCGCTGAACGACCATGTCCGCCTGAGCCCGACCCCGGGCCACACGCCCGACCATTTTGCCGTCTGTGCCGGCAAGGGCTCCGACGCTGCGGTGTTCACCGGCGACCTGATCCATTCGCCGATCCAGGCCCGCTATCCCGAACTGGTCATGCGCGTCGACACCGACCGCGAGCAGGCGGTGCGTACGCGCCGCAACTTCCTTGAGCGCTACTGCGATACCGACACGCTGTGCTGCACGATGCACTTCCCCTCGCCCTCGGTCGGCCACATCAAGCGCTGGGGCGACGGCTTCCGCCTGGAGTATGCGAAGGGCTGAGTGCGCCTGTTGGTCTGCGGTGAGGCCGCTTATGCGATGGCTGCTTATGCTCACCGTAGGGCTGGGTGCGAGCGGCGCAGCAGCCCAAGAGCGCGAGTTCTGGATGTGCAACTACATCAGTAGCGATGGACTCTCCCGCGTCACCAAGCTTGGCGTTTCTGAGGCGGTGATTGAGGAACGCTTAATAACGGATATCCCGGGTGGCTATCGGGAGTGGGACTACAGCATCGTAAAAAGTGATCCATTCGTATTGGCCGCTGTGGGACCGAGCATGCGCGGCTTTAAGTTCATACTGATCGATCGTCCGACGGGCATAGTTCGGTCAGGGCAGATCGAGACGGTAGTCGTCTCCCACACCATGTGGAACGGGAAGTGCGTTAAGGAGTGATGACCCTCAACGCTTCCCGATTGTCTGGCCGAGAGCGAGCGGGGCCGGCCCTGTTATAGTCGGCCCATGAATACGCGCCTCAGCAACCTCTCCCCGACCAAAATCGAAAAGCTCGAGACGTTCCTGATCGAGCGCTGGTGCCTGCTGCGTATCCATTGCGAGGACGGCACGGTCGGCACCGGCGAGGCGGGCGTCCATGGCTGGCCGCGGCCGACGGCCGCGATGATCGAGGAAATGAAGTCCTATCTCGTGGGACGCGATCCTTCGGCGATCGAGCATCACGCGCAGGCGCTGCAGCGGCACTCGCACTTCATGGGTGCGCTGGTCGGCGGCGCCATCTCGGCGATCGACATCGCGCTGTGGGACATCAAGGCCAAGCGCTACGGCGTGCCGATTTACGAGCTGATGGGCGGCAAGACGCGCGAGCGTGTGCGCTGCTACATGCATGCGAGGGGCAACACGCTCGACGAGCTGGTGGCCGATGCTGTGGCCAAGAGGCGCCAGGGCTTCACGGCGATCCGCTTCTCGCCGTTCGCGCCCGACTATCATCTGCGCCGATCCTTCGAGGAATGGGTGAGCGAGGCCGAGCGCCGCGTCGGCGCGGTGCACGAGGCGCTCAGGGGCGACGCCGACATCTGCATCGAGCTGCACCGGCAGATGAACCCGGCCGAATCGATCGCGCTCGGGCAGCGCCTGCAGAAATTCCATCCGTACTTCTACGAAGACCCGATGCTGCCCGACTCTCCGGCGATGATGGGCGACGTGCAGGCGCGCAGCGGGCTGCCGGTGGCGACGGGCGAACGCTTCTCGTCGATCTTCCAGTTCCAGGAGCTTCTGGCGAACAACGGCTGCGCCTATGTCCGGCCCGACGTCTGCCTGTGCATGGGGCTCACCGGCAGCAAGAAGGTCGCGGCGATGGCCGAGGCGCACCACGTCAAGGTCATCCCGCACAATCCGCTGTCGCCGATCTCGACGGCGGCCTGCGTGCAGCTCGATGCCTGCATCCCGAACTTCGCGCTGCAGGAATATACGGGCGAATCGGATCCGCCGAAGCGCGACATGGTCGTGCAGCCGCTGGTGTTGAAGGATGGCTACCTCGAGGTGCCGGATGGGCCGGGGCTGGGCATCGAGCTGAACGACGCCGCCCTGGCGCGGCTCAAGCTGCGCGAGGTCGTGACCGAGCCGCCGATCGGACGGGATGGCTCGGTACAGGATTGGTGAGCGGCGCGGCGACGCGCCGGACGATCAGGCCGAAGCCGGCAAGGGCAGGTCGAGCGTCGTGGTGCGGCGCATCTCGCGACGGTAGGTCTGGTCGTCGAACGGGCGGGCGCGATGCATGGTGCAGCGGTTGTCCCAGATCACGAAATCATGCGGCCGCCAGATATGGCGGTAGATGAATCGTGGTTGCGTCGCGTGGTCGGTCAGGTCGCGCAGGAGCAGCCGGCCCTCCGGCACCTGCCAGTCGACAATGTGGGCGGCGTGGGACGCGAGATAAAGGGCACGGCGCCCGGAGGTCGGGATGGTCCGCACCAGGGGATGGGTCGCCCCCTGCAGCTTTTCCTGTTCTTCCTTGCTGAAGTCGAAGCCGAGCACGTGACGCGAGTACACGATCGAATGATAGACGCGCAGCTTGTCGATCGACGCGGCGGTTTCCTTGTCGAGCGCATCGTAGGCGGCGCGCATGTCGGCGAACTCGGTGTCAGCGCGGACCGGGGGCACCACCCGGGCGGACAGCATGGAGTAGCGGCCAGCCGGATCGACGAAGGACGCATCGGTATGCCAGAGGCGGTTGGCAACCGACGACGCGCGCATCCGGTTGTCCACGCCCCGGATCTTGCCGTCCTTGTCGACGTTCGAGACGTCGGCCAGAGCCTCGTTGCCGAAGCGGTTGGCGCCGATCGCCGATGACGACGTACGGGAATGCAGGGTGCCGTCGAACCGTTGGGCAAAGTCGAGCTGCTCGTCGTCGGTGAATTTCTGGTCGCGAAACACGAGTACGGCGTACTTGTCCATGCCGGCCCGCAGCGCCTCCAGCGATTCTCGATCACGGACCTGGCGAAGATCGATCGCGCCCACCTCGCCGGCGAAGCCCGGCGTGAGCGCAGAAATGGTGACAGTCATGATGCGTCCCTCCCAGGGAACATTCTGGGCCTGATCGGAGTCGGCGATATGGCCTGCACCGACTATCTGCCCTGCAGGGCTCGGCTTCAACGTCGCGATTCCACGGACTGCCGATCTCCGTTCGGGCGTCGATCTTGCGCGCGGGCCGGGAAACCGCAAAGATTCAAGTTTGTGCAGCAGAAGTCCGAACACATGCAATTCGATGACGTCATCCTCGGCCGCCGCAGCATCCGCGGGTACAAACCCGATCCGGTACCCAGGGCTCTGATCGAGGAGATCATCGGTCTGGCGATGCGCGCGCCGTCGTCGATGAACACCCAGTGCTGGAATTTCTACGTCATCACCGGCGAACCGCTGGATCGGATTCGCGCCGGTAACACGGAGCGGAATCTGGCAGGCATCCCGCACTCGCGCGAGTTCCGCGTCGGCCAGGGTTTTACCGGACAACACCGCGACCGGCAGATCGGTGTCGCCAAGCAATTGTTCTCCGCCATGGGCATCGCGCGCGACGACAAGGAAGGGCGCCAGGACTGGGTGATGCGCGGCTTCCGCCAGTTCGACGCGCCGGTATGCGTGATCGTGACCTATGATCGCGTGCTGCACGGCAGCGACGATGCGCCTTTCGATTGCGGCGCGGTGGCGACGGCCCTGGTCAATGCCGCCTGGTCTCGCGGGTTGGGCGCCGTGATCAACAGCCAGGGCATCATGCAATCGCCCGTGGTGCGCGAGCACGCCGGCATCGCCGACGACCAGGTCATCATGAAGAGCATTGCGCTGGGTTGGCCGGACGAAAGCTTCCCGGCGAACGCGGTCGTGTCCGAACGAAAGTCCGTTGCAGAAGCCACGGTGTTCGTCGGGTTCGACAAGTAGCCGGCGTACGGGCCTCTCAATCCGCTGCCGTCCGCGACAGGTCGGGGCTGCTGGTCACATCCGCCGTTGGTCCGTACACGAAAGCCGCGTCGTCGAGGTCGATGAGCGGGATCTGGTCTTTCTCGTTCCAGTAATCCTGGTTGTGCTGCCACTCCGGCTTGTCGCCGCGCTTGGGCAGCAGCTCCATCGCACGCATCAGGTAGCCGGGATTGAAATTCTCCGGATCGATCCACGGCAGGATCGGCATGTCCTTGTCCTGGGGCCGCAGCGCCACGACGACGCGCTTGGCCTGCCGTGCCTTCATGTGGTTGAGCAGCCGGCAGACGAAGTCGGCGACCAGATCGGCGCGCAATGTCCAGCTGGCGCGGAAATAGCCGAACACCCACACCATGTTGGGGACGCCGGTGAACATCATGCCGCGGTAGGTCACGGTCTGGGCGAAATCGAGCGGCTTGCCGTCGATGATGAAGGCGATGTCGCCCAGCGCGTTCATGTTGAAGCCGGTGGCGGTGACGATGATGTCGGCTTCCAGCGTCTTGCCGGACTTCAGCAGGATGCCGGTCTCGGTGAAATGCTCGATCTCGTCGGTGACCACCGAGGCCTTGCCGGCGCGGATGCCCTTGAACAGGTCGCCGTCGGGCACGAAGGCGATGCGCTGGCGCCACGGCCGGTAGCTCGGCGTGAAGTCCGGATCGAGCTTGTAGTCCGGGCCGATATAGGCGCGCACGCCGGCCAGCAGCTCCTTCCTGACCGTCTCGGGCTCCTCGAACGCGCGTCGCGTGAAGACCGCCTGGTCATGCAGGATCTTGCGGCGCACGATCTCGTGGATCCACGTCTCGTCGATCTGCAGCTGGCGCAGGGTGTCGGCCAGATCATTGGCGTTGCGCGCCGGGATGAAATAGGTCGGCGAGCGCTGCAGCATGGTGACATGCGCGACCTTGTCGGCCACCGCCGGGATCAGCGTCGCCGCCGTCGCGCCCGAGCCGATCACCACCATCTTCTTGCCGGCGTAGTCGAGATCCTCCGGCCAGGTCTGCGGATGCACGATGCGGCCTTTGAACGTCTCCATGCCCGGCCAGCGCGGCGTGTAGCCCTCGCTGTGCCGATAGTAGCCCTGGCACATCCACAGGAAGTTGGCGGTGAAGCGTACCGGCTCGCCCGTGTCGCCCCGTGTGCCCTCGATGGTCCAGCGGCTGTCGGCGCTCGACCACGCGGCCCTGACGATGGTGTGGCGGTAGCGGATGTGGCGAGCGAGGTCGTTGTCGGCGATCACCTCGGCCATGTAGTCGCGGATCTCCCGGGCCGAGGCGATCGGCTTGCCGGTCCACGGCTTGAAGCGGTAGCCGAAGGTATAGAGGTCGCTGTCGGAGCGGATGCCGGGATAGCGGTGCGTCAGCCAGGTGCCGCCGAAGCTGTCCTGGCTCTCCAGGATCACGAAGCTGGTCCCCGGGCATTGCTGCGTCAGGTGGTAGGCGCTGCCGATGCCCGAGATGCCGGCGCCGACGATGAGCACGTCGAAATGCTCGCTCTTGGCCTCGGGTGCGCGGGTCAGAATGGCGGTGTCAGGCATCGATCTGCTTTCTCAATGGGCCCGGGAGGCTGATGCATCGGGGCGAGCGCTTTTCCATCACCTCGTCGCGGATCCCTGGAAGGTGGCGCATCGATTTTATTTTGTACACGCCTCGAATCGTCGCCGTCGTTGATCCAAGTCATAAATGGGGGCGGGGTACTGATTGAGGGTGCCGAGCCCTTTCAATCCGACACGGCACTAGTAGGCGGAGAAGCCGCCTTCGGCCGGGATCGCCGCGCCGTTCACCATGCGCGATTCGTCGGAGGCGAGGAACAGGGCGACGTTGGCGATGTCCTCCGGCTGGCCGACGGCGAACGGGTATTGTGCGGCGATGTCGTCGATGCCGCCGAAGCGGATTTGGTTGCCGCCGGTGAAGCGACTCCTGACCCGTTCGGTCAGCACGACACCGGGGCAGATGGCGTTGACGCGGACACCCTTGGGCGAGTAGGCGCCGGCCAAAGCCCGAGTGTAGGCGATCAGGCCGCCCTTGGCCATGACGTAGACATGCGCGATGTGGTTGCCGCGCAAGGCCACCACCGACGAGAAATTGACCACGCTGCCTTTGCCCTGCTCGACCATCACGGGGATGACGTGCCGGCAGCAGAGGAACGGCCCCTTCAGGTCGAGGCTGATGGTGTGGTCCCAGACCGAAAGATCGACGTCGGCAACGGGCCTGTCCTCGCGCAGCGAGCCACCGGCGCAATTCAGCAGGATGTCGATGCGGCCAAACGAGTCTCTGGCCTGCTGTACCATCTGCTTGACGCTCTCTTCGTCGGTCACGTCCGTGCGCACGAAGCGCGTGCCGGCGCCAGCCTCGCGCGCGCTCGCCTCGCCTAGTGTCGCGTCGATCTCCGCCACGACGACCTTGGCACCCTCCGCCACGAACAGCTTGGCCGATGCCCGGCCGATACCGGAGCCTGCGCCGGTGATCACGGCAACCTTGCCCGCGAGACGATTCATCTGTGCCTCTCCTCGCTGCAGGCTACCAATTGTAGACCTTCTGCAATGTGCCTCCCATGAGCGCCGCCTTGTCGCTCTCGGACAGGCGCTTGGTCTGGCGGAACGGCGCGACGCCCTGCTCATAGGTCAGCATGCCGATCGTGCGCGTCCAGTCGGTGCCCCACATGCACCGATCCAGCCCGAACGCATCGATCACCCGCAGCACCGGCTCCCAGATATCGTCGTAAGGGAACGGCTGGTGCGACATCGTGCAGGCGCCGCTGACCTTCACCCTGACGTTTCGATACCGAGCGAGGTCGAGCAGCTTCGGCAGATCGGCCCAGACGTCGGCGGGAACCGGCGGGCGGAATGGCTGCAGCAGGCCGAGATGGTCGATCACGATGACCGTATCGGGGTGTTGCCTTATGTGCGGCAGGGCTTTGTCCAGGATGCCCCAGCACAGCAGATTGACCGGCAGACCATGCCGGGCGGCGGCGGCGAAAGCCCGCTTCAGGCCGGGATGGTCGGCGTCCATCGGCAGGCCCTCGCCCATGCGTATGCGAATGCCGCGCGCGCCTGGTGTCGCCGCCCACTTCGCCACCACGTCGTCGATCGCCGGATCTGTCGCGTCGACCGGCGTCACGACCCGGAACTTGTCCGGATAGGCGTTGTAGACCTCGAGCGCGTAGCTTGGATCGTATCTATAGGCGCTGAACGACGACACCATGATCGCGCCGTCGACACCGACGCTGTTCATCGCAGCGACCATTTCCTCGCCGGTGGCGGAGTCCAGCCCGTGCGAGGGACCGGCCCACGGCCGGCCTGGGTGATTTCGCTCGAACGGATGAACCTGGACGTCGATGACTGGCATGGCCGTAGGTACCTGGGTTCGCTTGGGTTCGGGCAATTGGTCGCCAACTTGCCGTGCGCGTCAACATCGCTGCCTGCTCAGCGCCAGAGCCGCCGGCTCGCGATGGCCGCGCCGTCGCGCATCGCCTCGAGCTTGGCCCAGACTACGTCCTCGGACACCTGGGTGTCGCCGACGATGGTGCCGAAGCCGCAATCGGTTCCGGCCATGACGCGCTCGCGATCGCCGACGGCGCGCACGGCGCGTTCCAGCCGCTCGGCGATCACCTCAGGGTGTTCGACATAGTTGTGCGTCGTTTCGATCACGCCGCAGACCAGGGTCATGCGATCGGGCAACCTCTGCTTGCGAAACGCATCGACCTCGTGGCTGTGGCGCGGATTGGCGAAAGGCAGGCAGAGCGCACCGGCCCTTACCTGGTAGCAGACCGGCAGCACGTCGGGCGCCGGCACGTCGTGCACATGCGGCGAGTCGCGGTTGCCCCAACAGGCGTGGAAGCGCACTCGATCCGGCGGGATGTCGGCCAGGGCCTCGTTCAGCGCCGCGACGTGCATCTCCATGGCTTCGATGAACCTGGGCAGCGGCTCGTCCTGGAAGTAGCCGGCGCGTTCGATGCCAAGGTCGGGCGAGTCGATCTGCAGCACGTGGCCCTGCGCCACGATGAACTCGTATTCCTGCTTGAGCTCGCGGGCGAGGGCGAAGACGTAGGCCTCGTGGCTGTCGTAGTGCTGGTTCTCCATCGAGCAGGCGGCAAAGCCGGGCGAGACGGCGGTCACGAACGTCTCGGCGAAGCTCCGTCCCTGGCGCGTCAGCGCGCGGGCGAAGGCGTCAAGCTCGGCCTTGGCGCCGTCGAGGCTTTCGTAGCGCACGGGCCCGATCGCCGCCGGGAAGCCATAGACGTTGAGCCGGCGCACGCCGCGAGCCTGGAAGTTCTGCCACCACCTGGGAAAGCGCTGCATGTCGAGAATCGGCCGGCGATTCGAACGGCCGCCGAAGCCGGACATGCGCTCGATGATGTAGCCGAAGAAGGTCGACCGCGGCATCTCGCCGTCGTTGCCGACATCGATGCCGGAGTCGAGTTGGCGGCGCACGATATAGTCCATTGCCTCCTCGGTCAGGCTTGGGATCCGCGCCGCGTCGACCGGCTTGCCCTCGGCCTGGGCTACCAGCAGGTCGGCCAGCACGTCCGGCCGCGGCAGGCTGCCCATGTGGGTGGTCAGGATGCGATCCGTGCTTCGCTTCATGCTCGACCTCCTGTCCCTTCGAAAACTACGTCAGTATCCTTTCGGATTGCTTGACCGGAAAAGGACTGACCTCATGACCCTCAGCCTTGCAGAAGCCAATCGCGTGATCGCCGGTGCGATCGAGAAGGCGAACCAGATCGGCGCCAAGATGAATATCGCCGTGTGCGACGCCGGCGGACGACTCATTGCCTTTCAGCGCATGGACGGTGCGATGTGGGCCGGCTCCTTCGGCAGCCAGGGCAAGGCCATGGCCTCGGCTGCCTTCGGCCGCCCGAGCGGCGATCTCACGCCGCGTGCCGACCATCCCACTTTACGCGGCATCGCCGCGGCCGAAGGCAACCACATGTTCTATGGCCAGGGCGCCGTGCCGATCTTCCGCCAGGGTGCCCTCATCGGTGCCTGCGGCGTAGGCGGCGGGACCGCGCAGGAGGACGAGGACTGCGCCCGCGCCGGGGTTGAGAAGCTCTGAGGATATCAGACGGGCAGCGCCGGGAAATCGTGCACCGCGACTTCCTCTGTCACCGTGTCCAGCACGGCGCAGCTCAACTGCCCGCCATTGCGCGGGTCGCGGCCTTCACCCGCCGAGCCGGGATTGACCACCAGCACCCGACCGATGCGGCGGACGACCTGCCGGTGCGTATGGCCGTAGAGCACGATGTCGGCATCGGCCTCGCCAAAGCGTTGCAGCTCGGAACTGGTGGGCTGAACATAGCTGCCGCGCGGCTCCCACGGTGTCGAGTGCACCATCAGGATGCGCTTGCCGCCGATGCTCAGCTCGCGCCGATGTGGTCGCTCGGCGAGCCAATCGAGCAATGGACGGTCGATGTCCGCCCGGGAACGCGCCCGCGCGCCGTCCGCACCGAGGAAGATCTCCTCGTGATTGCCCAGGATGGTGAGCGCATCGAGCTCGCGCAGTCGGCCGATCACCGCATTCGAGAACCTGTACTGGTAGATGCTGTCGCCGAGACACAGGAGCGCATCGATTCGGCCCATCACCTCCAGGGCCCGATCGAGGCCATCGATGTTGCAATGCAGGTCAGAGACAATGCCGAGCTTCAATCGAGGCCTCTCGTTCCAGTGCGCATCAAACGCTGATCTCATTCAGCTCCTTGCCTGCATGCTCGGGCACCAGGAACCAGACGCCGAGCGCCATCGCGGCCATGAATACCGGGATGCAGAGAAAGGCGAGCTTGAAGGAGCCGGTGGCCTGTTGAAGGGCGACCGTCACGAACGGCCACAGGACGAACCCGACAAAATACGCGACGGCCCAGACCACGCCATTGGCAACGCCGCGCACGCGGGTCGGGAATATCTCCGCCGTCAGCAAGGTGCTTGGGCCCCAGAACCCGAGGAAACCGAAGCTCCACGCAAGGCCGAAGATCCACAGCAGGAGGTTGCTCTCGCTGTAAAGCCAGGCCGTGATGAACGCGCCGCCTTCGATCAGGCAAACCACGAAGCCGGCACGGCGGCCGACCCGATCGGCGAGCCAGCCGGCTGCCCAGAGGCCGAAGAAGCCGACAATGCCCCAGCAGACATAGAAGGTGCTGTACTCAGCCGTCGACCAGTGCTTCTCCGTCGACAGGTAAAGCGGCATCCAGCCGCCTACCGTGCTGAAGATGCAGGTGCTGCAGCAGGCAACGAAGAGCGCAACCAATGTCGAGGGCAGGGTGTCGGGCATGAAGACCTGGCGGATGCCGACCCGGTCGGCCTTCAGGAACCAGGCGCGGTCCTCCTCGTTGACAGGCTTGCCCTGCGCCAGCGCCGTGCGTACGCGCGTCCGGCGATCCTGGGCGCGCACCCAGTAGGGCGACTCGGGACATGTCGCGCGGACGTAGATCGCCAGCAGGGCGATGACGCCGGGTACCATGACCGCCGTCCGCCAGCCCCATGTCGCGGCCGCCACGCCGGTAATCGCGCCGGCAAGCGAGGCGCCGAAACACCAGGCCGCGCGGTTGATGCTGATGACGCGGCCGCGAAGTTTCGCCGGCCAGGTCTCTGCCACCAGCATCGAGCCGAGCGACCACTCTCCATTCAGCGCGAAGCCAACGAATGATCGCGCGATGATGAACACGGAAAAAGTCGGCGACAGGGCGACGACCGGCATCAGCAGCGAAAACAGCGCGATGTTGATCGCCAGCAAGGTCCGGCGTCCGTAGCGGTCAGCCAACCATGGCCAGAAGTAGAGACCGGCTATGCCGACGAAAAGCGAGATCTGCAGGCCGGTCCGATATTCGGGCACGGTCAGCGCGAAATCCTTGATCACCAGGGGTGAGACGAGCGCGAAGATGACGCCATCCATGCCGTCGAAGCCCCAGCCGAGACTGTTGGCGACGGCGATGTGCCTGTGCGTTGGCGTGACGCCACCCTCGGCGGCAACAGCGCGGTAGTTCGCGTGCTGCATATGCTTCTGTTCGAGCGGGCCGATATCTGTCGATTGAAATGACGGTCCGTATGACCGTTCCGCACCATCAGCTGTGGTCGTGGTCATGGGTCGTTCCCTCCTGAGCGCGAGCTTTTTTTGCCCAGCGTTGGTCCAACGTCTCCACGCCGTTCCAATGGTGTAAAGCCCAAGAGTTAGCGACCCATCGTTCTGAGGAACGCATCGACCTGGACGCTCTCTTCATTGCATCCGAGCGGAAACAATCTCAGTCAGCGTGCGGGTCTGATCGAGTCGAGAAGCGTGGGACGGAGGACAATCGCCCGCGATATCTACACGCGTTCGAGGATCGACAGACCCCTGATGCGATCGACCAGGTAGATCAGGCCGCGATGGTCGACGTAGACGTCGTTGCTGCAGACGCGCTCGGCGCCAGTCGGCACATCGGGCATCCACCAGGCGGCCTGCTTCATCGACAGCGGGTTGGAAATATCGATCACCCTCAGCCCGCTGGCGAACCAGGCGGCGGGAACCTCGTTGCCGGTGATGGTTTCGACGGGCTGGTGGCACGCCGTCATCAACGGCGTCTCGATCCCGACCAGTTCGGGCAATTGGAAACAGCCCACCGGGACCGGCCGTGCCTCGTCGGTGATGTTCACCATCCACAGCGCCGCCGGCAGCTCCGGCGAGAGCTTGGGATCGAGCGGCTGCACGTGCTCATCCGCGACCAGCATCCAGCGATGACCGGCGATCGGCGCGTCGATCGGCACCAGGCTGTGCGTCGGCCAGCCGAACGGCGGACTCCAGTCGAGGCTCGAGATCAGCTTCGGCCTGCTCATGTCGCTGATGTCGAGGATGACGCCGCCGCCGTACCAGTAGCTGACATACAGGCGATCGCCGCGCCGGATCGGATGGTGGCAGCGGTGGTTCTTCGCCTGCCAGTTGGGCGTCTCGCCGCCGGCGATCCATTGCCCTTCCATCCACCAGCGGCCGACCTCCTCGGGCCGGGCCGGATCCTTCAGGTCGAGGATCATGACGATGGTGCCGAGATAGCCCTCCTGCTCCGTGGAGATGTAGGCGTGGCGGCCATCGAAGGTGAAACGGTGCACACCCGTGCCGTCGCACCGCCAATGGCAGATGTCGCGCGGGTTGTCCGGCCGGCTGACGTCGAAGATGCGCAGGCCGACGAAATCGTCTTCGGGAATCTGGCCCCGCGCGCGTTCGCGGTTCACCACCATGATGTCAATCGCCACGCGGACCTTGAGG
>CAYNOF010001215.1:0-7439 GCA_964398335.1 uncultured Rhizobiaceae bacterium | reverse complement strand
TCGTCGAGCACGAAGTAGCTGCGCTGCAGCTTGTCGATCTCGTAGGCCGTGCGCATCACGCGCCTGGCGTCGAACGGCAGGCGCTGCGGGATGTCGGACTCGATGGCGTACAGCGTCTCCCTGGCGGAGGAGATGATGCCGGCGCCGTAGATCTTCGGGCCATCGACGGTGCGGATCAGGCCGAACTCGACCGTGTACCAGTACAGGCGGGCGAGGCGATGGACGTTGGCGGGGCCGGCCTCGACGCCGCGCTGGCCGTAAGCCTGCATGTAGTCGGCGAAGACCGGGTTGGCGAGCAGCGGCACGTGGCCGAAGAAATCGTGGAACAGATCAGGCTCGGCGAGGTAGTCGAGCTCGTCGCGGCGTCGGATCCAGACAGTGACCGGAAATCGCCGCGCCGCGAGATGGCTGTAGAAGGCCGCGTCGGGGATCAGGCCCGGCACGCCGACGATGCGCCAGCCGGTGCGTCGCTGCAGCACGTCGCTGGCACGCTCGAAATCGGGAATGCGCTCGTCGATGTGCAGGGCCGAAAGACCATCGAGGAACTCCGGGCAGGCATGACGCTGCGCCAGCAGGGTCTGGCGACCCAGCAAGGTGCGCCACGTGTCGTGTTCGTCGGCGTCGTAGCCCTTGGCCGGCTGCCTGACGGTCCAATCCCCGGCCATCGCGCCGTAGTCGCCGCGCAGGCCTGCGGTGTCGGGAAGGAGGGGCTGCTTCATGGCCTGAAGATAGGAACGCAGGTCCTAGTGAATCCATGCAAAGAGTGCTCTATTTCGGTCGATTTATGGTGATATCATCCACGTATTGTCGGATAAATGGGTGATATAACCATGACTGAACTCGACGACATCGATCGTCGAATCGTCGGCGAGCTGCAGCGCGACGGTCGTCTGGCGATTGTCGACCTTGCCGATCGCGTCGGCCTGTCATCGACGCCCTGCCTGCGCCGGGTGAAGCGGCTGGAGGCGGAGGGGCTGATCCGGCGCTACGCCGCGCTGGTCGATCCGAAAGCGCTGGGGCTCGGCACGCAGGCGCTGGTGCAGGTCACGCTCGACGATCATTCCGAGCCGGTGGTCGAGGCCTTCGAGGCGGCGATCCGCCAGCGGCCGGAGGTGATCGCCTGCTATGCCGTGACCGGCGAGATGGATTTCCTGCTGCAGGTGCAGGTCGCCGATCTCGAGGCGTTCAGCGAGTTCGCGCTCAAGGCCTTGCTGCGCATGCCTGGTGTCAGAGGCACGAAGTCGAGCTTCATCATGCAGACGATCAAGAGCGATCTGGCCTGGGCACCCCTGACATGATGCGGGCGTAGACCGGCCGGTCGATGTTGCCGCCGCTCAGGATCACCGCGACCTTGCGGCCCCGCATGGACGTGCGCTCCTGCAGCAGCGCCGCCAGCGGCACCGCACCGGCACCCTCGGCAAGCTGGTGCGTGTCGGTGAAATAGGCGCGCATCGCTTCCTCGACCTCGGCGTCGCTCACCTGCACGATGCGCTCGGCGCCCCTGAGAATGATGTCCAGCGCCTCCGGCGAAGGAATGCGCACCGCGACACCGTCGGCAAACGTGTCGGCGCTGTTGGTCTCGACCACCTTCTTTGCCGCGAATGACAGTGCATAGGCCGGAGCACTGGTCGAGACGCAGCCGACGATCTTCGTCTTGAGCCCCAGCGCATCGCGCGCGGTGATCAGGCCGCAGATGCCCGAGCCCAGGCCGATCGGCGCATAGATCGTGTCGAGGTCGGGCGCCGCGCGCAACAGTTCCATGGCGTAGGTGCCGACGCCGCGCACGAGATCCATGTGGAACGAGGGCAGCATCTCCAACCCGCGCTCGGGCGCGATGCGGGCTGCTTCCTCGCGGGCCGAGTCGAAATCATGGCCGTGCTCGATCAGCTCGGCGCCGAAGGCCCGCATCGCGGCGTTCTTCTCGACGCTGTTGCCGTGCGGCACCAGGATCACCGCCTTCACGCCGTTGCGCGATGCGGCGAAGGCGACGCTCTGGCCGTGATTGCCGCGCGTGGCGCTGATCACACCTTGAACCTGCGGCCGCTCGCGCTTCAGGTGGTCCATATAGACCAGCCCGCCGCGCACCTTGAAGGCGCCGGTCGGCGTGTGGTTCTCGTGCTTGACCCAGACCTCGGCGCCCACGCGGCGGGCCAGCAGCGGCCAGGCATATTGCGGCGTCGGCGGCATGGCGCCGTAGACGATGCGCTGGGCGGCCTCGTAATCGGCGACGGTCAGCAGGGGCATGTGGGTCCTCCAGCGGCCACTCTCGCGACCCTGCCATGCGCGATCAACCGCGACCTTGTCGGCAGACAAATCGGCCGCGATCCGGGCTAGGATTGCTTATTCACATCAAGAGGACCCGTTCCATGCCGATCGTACCGCGCTCGCTCGAACTGCAGGGCGAGCTGACGCGTATCCGCCGCGATATCCACGCCCATCCCGAACTCGCCTACGAGGAGCACCGGACCTCGGACATGGTCGCGGCCAAGCTGGCGGAATGGGGCCTGGAGGTGCATCGCGGCCTGGGCAAGACCGGCGTGGTCGGCACGCTGCGCAAGGGCAACAGCCCCAAGGCCGTGGGCCTGCGCGCCGACATGGACGCCCTGCCGATGCAGGAAACCAACGAGTTCGAGCACCGTTCTACCAATACCGGCCGCATGCACGCCTGCGGACATGACGGCCACACAACCATGCTCCTGGGCGCCGCCAAGGTGATGGCCGAGACGCGCAATTTCGAGGGCGCGGTCCACTTCATCTTCCAGCCCGCCGAGGAAGGCGGCGGTGGCGCCAAGGCGATGATCGAGGACGGCCTGTTCCAGAAATTCCCCTGCGACGCGGTGTTCGCGATCCACAACAAGCCCGGCCTGAAGTTGGGCTCGATCGCCACCAAGCCTGGCCCGCTGCTGGCCGCCGCCGACCGCTGGGACATCCGCATCAAGGCGCATGGCGGCCACGCCGCGCATCCGCACCTGGCGCGCGATCCGATCGTCATCGGCTCGCAGATCGTCATGGCGCTGCAGGGCATCGTCAGCCGCAACACCGATCCGCTCGACGCCGCTGTCGTCACCGTGGGCTTCATGAAGGCCGGCTCGGCCTATAACGTGATCCCCGGCGAGATGCATATCGGCGGCACGACGCGCACCACTACGGTCGAGAACCGCGCCATGGTCGAGCGGCGCATTCGCGAGATCTGCGCCGGCGCCGCCGCGATGCACGGCGTCGACATCAGCGTCGAGCACCGCGCCGGCTACGGCCCGACGATCAACGATGCCGACAAGGCGCAGTTCGCCGCCGACGTCGCGGCCGAGGTCTGCGGCGAGGCCAACATCCTGCGTACCGTGAAGCCGTCGATGGGGGCGGAGGACTTTTCCTACATGCTCAACGCGGTGCCGGGCGCCATGGTGTGGCTGGGCAACGGCATGACCGAGCAGGGGCTGCACAACCCCGGCTACGACTTCAACGACCAGGCGATTCCGTTCGGCGTCAGCTTCTTCGTGCGCGCCGCCGAGCGGTTCCTGTCCAAGGACGCCTGAGGCTTCTCCGGGGACGCGGCATGAGCTTCATCGCCATCTACGGCCGCGTCCTCGGTCTCCTGCGTCCCGAATTCGGCCTCGCGCTGACCCTGGCGCTGGCCAACATCGCCGTCGCCGGCCTGCAATTCCTCGAGCCGGTGCTGTTCGGCCGCGTCGTCGACACGCTGAACGGCGCCGCCGGCCGGCCCAAGGACGTCGTGTGGCAGGACACACTGCACCTGCTGGGCATCTGGATCGCCGTCGGCGTCGGCGGCATCGTCGCCAACATCGTCGTCTCGCTCTATGCCGACCGCATGGCGCATCGCAATCGCCTGGCGGCGATGGCGCGCTATTTCGAGCATGTGCTGGCGCTGCCCTTCGCCTTCCACAACGCGCAGCATTCCGGCCGCCTGCTGAAGGTGATGCTGCAGGGCGTCGATCACCTCTTCGGCCTGTGGCTGATGTTCTTCCGCGAGCACCTCGCCACCTTCGTGGCGATCTTCATCATGCTGCCGCTGTCGCTGTTCATGAACTGGCGGCTGGGCCTGCTGCTGATCGCGCTGATCATCTTCTTCGCCATCGCCAACGCCTGGATCGTGTCGCGCACCGACAACCTGCAGCGCCAGGTCGAGGACTATCACAGCCGGCTGGCCGGTCGTGCCGGCGACGCGCTGGGCAACGTGCACCTGATCCAGAGCTTCGTGCGGCTGTCGACCGAGACGCGCATGCTGCACGAAACCATCCGCGAGCTGCTCTCGGTTCAGTTCCCGGTGCTGAACTGGTGGGCGCTCTTGAGCGTGCTGACGCGCGCCGCCGCCACGCTCACCATCCTGTCGATCTTTATGCTCGGCACCTGGCTGCATCTCAACGGCCAGGCCAGCGTCGGCGAGATCGTGAGCTTCATGGGCTTCGCCACCATGCTGATCGGCCGCATGGAGCAGGCCTCGAGCTTCGTCGCGCGCATGTTCTTCCAGATGCCGGCGCTGGCCGACTTCTTCAACGTGCTCGAGACCGAGTCGACGGTGCGCGAACGCGCCGACGCGACCACGCTGCCGCGCGTGCAGGGCGCCGTCGAATTCTCCAACGTGAGCTTCTCCTATGACGGCCGCCGCCCGGCGCTGAAGGATTTCTCGCTGAAGGTGACGCCCGGCATGACGGTGGCCCTGGTCGGTCCCACCGGCGCCGGCAAGAGCACCACCATGGCGCTGCTGCATCGCATGTGGGATCCGCAAGGCGGCACGATCCGCATCGACGGCACCGACATCCGCGACGTCACGCTGGAAAGCCTGCGGCGCAATGTCGGCGTGGTGTTCCAGGACAACACCATGTTCTACCGCACGCTGGCCGAGAATCTGCGCATCGGCAAGCAGGACGCCACCGACGCCGAGCTGGTCGAGGCCGCGAAGCTGGCCGAGGCGGACGAGTTCATCGCGCGTCAGAGCGACGGCTACAACACGCAGGTCGGCGAGCGCGGTGCCACCCTGTCGGGCGGCGAGCGTCAGCGCATCTCGATCGCACGCGCGCTCCTGAAGAACCCGCCGATCCTGATCCTCGACGAGGCGACCAGCGCGCTCGACGCGGTGACCGAAGCCAAGATCCAGAAGGCGTTGAAGTCGCTGATGAAGGGCCGCACCACCTTCATCATCGCCCATCGACTGTCGACCATCCGCGACGCCGACCTCGTCGTGGTCTTCGACAAGGGCGAGGCGGTCGAGATCGGCGGCTACCAGGAATTGCTGGCCAGGAACGGCGCCTTCGCGCGGCTGGTGGCGACGCAGCAGGGCGGCACGCTGCCCGGCACCGCGGTGCGCCAGTTCATGGGCGACCCGGGCATGCCCGCGGTCGATCCCGATGCGCCCGAGCTGCCCCTGGTTGCGCCGGCCTGATCTTTTGCCGCGTCATGGACCTTTGCGGCTCTTCGCCTCGTCGATGATCACCTGGGCGATCGCCTTGAGGTCGGCCATCGTCGTGTCCTGGTAGAGGCCGCCGAACAGGGTCGTGAGCTTGCTAGCCGCGGTCGCGCCGGTCATGCCCGTGGTGTAGTCGTCGCGCGCGCTGCCGACACCCGGCGTGTACATGCGGCGATGGAGCTCGGCCATCACCAGCACGCAGGGGGCGCAGATATCGGCCAGCTCGCCGGTATTCACGCCCAGCCGTCCGAGGATCGATTTCTCGACGATGTGGTGCGCCTCGAGGCCTTTCTGGAGATAGTAGGCGTCCATCTCCTTGTATTCGTCGCGCCCGCGCGTGCCGATCGTGCGCTGCGCCGGATCGGCGCGCTGATCGCGCACCGACTGCGGCACGACGGCTGGCGCCTTGCCGGCGATCTTCTTGCGGAAGCCGGGCAGGTGGCCGACAACGAACGGTGGCAGATCGGTGCCGCGACGGCCGAGCTTGGCGCCGGCGGCCTTGAACTTCGCCCAGGCCGACGTGCCCGGCGCAATCTCGTGCGCCACGTCGCACAGCTCGTCGTAGGGCCCGATGATCCAGCCGAAGCCGGTGGTGACGTAGGCGTTGATATTCGGATCGGGATAGGTGCCTGGCGCCTTGGCCTGGATGGCCTTCCACAACGCGCTGGTCAGCGGCATGGCTCGCGTCCTCCCGGAACTGAACTGCCGCCAGTCTCAGGCAATCGCGGCGGTTGCACAAGCAGAAAGTGGGCGTACACTCATTTTTCATAATCGGTGCGAGCGACACGATGCGGTGTCCACATGCGGCGCCCCGTGCGGGCCTTGGCATGGCGGTGGCGCGTCAGTAGGGTCGACGCGAACCCATGGCATGGAACATGCGTGGCATCGGGCTCAAAAACACCGGGACAAGCGGGAGATATTGCTGATGAAAATGAGATGGGGGTCGCTGCTTGGCGTGACGGCGCTGGGGGCGGTCATGGCGATCGCATCGGCCGTTCCGGCGGCGGCGCAGACGGCCGTCAAGTTCACGCTCGACTGGGTGTTTCAGGGGCCGACCGCGCCGTTCCTCGTGGCGCTGGAGAAGGGCTACTACAAGGCCGAAGGCCTCGAGGTGACCATGGATCCCGGCCAGGGCTCGGCCGGCGCCGTGCAGCGCGTCGCCACCGGCGCCTACCAGATCGGCTTCGCCGACGTGAACACGCTGATCGAGTACAACGCCAAGAATCCCGGCAAGGAAATCCTCTGCGTCTTCATGGCCTACGATTTCCCGCCCTTCGGCGTCTACGCGCTGAAGAAGAGCGGCATCAAGGTGCCCAAGGATCTCGAGGGCAAGAAGCTGGGTGCGCCGGTGTTCGACGCCTCGTTCCGCCTGTTCCCGGCCTTCGCCAAGCGCCAGGGCATCACCAAGTGGGAGCACGTCAACCTGACACCGCAGCTGCGCGAGCAAAGCCTGGTGCAGGGCTCGGTCGACTTCATCTCCGGCCATTACTTCTCGTCGATGCTCGACCTCAAGGCGCGCGGCGTGAAGTTCGACGACATCGTCGCCATGCGCTACAGCGATTTCGGCATGAACGTCTACGGCAACGGCATCATCGTCTCGCCCGAGATGGCCGGCAACGAGAAGGCGGTGAAGGGCTTCATCGCCGCCACGATCAAGGGCTGGAAGGACGTCATCGCCGATCCCAAGCTCGGCATCGCCGCCGCCAAGAAGCGCGATCCGCTGATCGACGAGGCGCTGGAGATGGAGCGCCTGCAGCTGTCGCTCGATACCAACATCTTCACGCCCTTCGTGAAGGCCAACGGCATGGGCGATGTCGATCCGGCGCGTTTCGCGCAGTCGGTGGAGGAGGTGGCGGAGGCCTTCGGCCTGGCGGCCTCGCCCGACCCGGCCAAGATCTTCACCAACAAGTTCCTGCCGCCCAAGGCCGACCGCATGGTCGCGAAGTAGCGGGCAGGTCGATCGGAATACGAGGACGGGGCGGCCCGCGAAGGCCGCCCCGTTCTGCGAAAAGGCGAT
>CAYNOF010001214.1:0-1347 GCA_964398335.1 uncultured Rhizobiaceae bacterium | reverse complement strand
GAGTGCGGAGCCCGACGTCACCGGTGCCCGTGCCTTCATCGACCTGCTGCAGGAGGCGCAAAAGGTCCTGCCTCCGCCTTGGATGACGGGCTCCCAGGGATTGCCGATACCCGCGGGCGCATCGGGTATCCCGCTGATCTGCATCGACCACGGTCCGAATTTCGCAGGCATGTTCCACGACCGCGAGGAGGTCGAGGACGATATCGCGGCGACGGATGGGATCGAACTCGTCCTGACTTTGGAGAACCACGACGAACCACCACGCGGCAGGACATTGGACTTCGACGGTGAGCGGTTCATCCTGGTTTGATCAGGCGACTTGGTGATCGCCATCGACGCCGCGCGGCAGCGATAGCCACGAGACGTGGCTGCAGCTCAGCAGTCGACGACCGCTCAGGCGGCGGCTTCTGGTGGCGGTTCGGGCTGAGGCACCGCGGGCCCCGGCAACGCCCGACCATCGTCGCGCAGGGCGACATAGATCGCCGGGATCACCAGCACGGTGAGCAGGGTCGACGACGCCAGCCCGAACAGCAGCGAGATGGCGAGTCCCTGGAAGATCGGGTCGAGCAGGATGGTGGCCGCGCCGATCATGGCCGCCAGCGCGGTCAGCAGGATCGGCTTGAACCGCACGGCGCCGGCTTCCAGCAGGATTTCCCGCAGGCCGCGATCCTCGCCTTTCGCCGCGCCATGCCGGATGAAATCGACCAGCAGGATCGAATTGCGCACGATGATGCCGGCCAGCGCGATGAAGCCGATCATGGAAGTCGCGGTGAACGGCGCGCCGAACAGCCAATGGCCGATCAGGATGCCGATCAGGGTCAGCGGAATAGGGGTCAGGATCACCAACGGCAGGCGGAAGCTGCCGAACTGGGCGACGACCAGCACGTAGATCCCCAGGATCGCCACACCGAAGGCGGCGCCCATGTCGCGGAAGGTGACGTAGGTGATTTCCCATTCGCCGTCCCACAGCAGCGTCGGCCGCGACTCGTCGGTGGGCTGTCCGTGCAGGCTGATCACCGGCTTGGGCAGCGTGCCCCAGTCGTGGGCGTCGACGCGCCGCGCCACCTCCAGCATGGCATAGATCGGTGCCTCGTAGGCGCCGGCGAGCTCGGCCATCACCATGTCGGCGAAGCGCCCGTCGCGGCGGAAGACCACCGGCGATCCCGCTTCGACGGTGGCCCGCACCAGTTCGCCGAGCTCGACCACGCCGCGGTTGCCGGGCAGCGCGTTCGCCGGCACCGGTGTCGCCGCGAGCGCCTCGTTCCAGGCGAGGTCGCTCTTGGGCAGGCGCACCGAGATCTCGATCGGGTTGCGGTCCTCGCCGCGATGCGAATAGCCGACCGGAAT
>CAYNOF010001213.1:0-10859 GCA_964398335.1 uncultured Rhizobiaceae bacterium | reverse complement strand
CGTCACCGGCGAGGTCGTTGGTCTTCGACGCGACCTCGCGCAGCATCTGCGCGCCCATGTTCTCGAACTTGTCGGCGAGCTCGATCTCCTTGGCGACGGCCACGCCGTCCTTGGTCGAGCGCGGCGCGCCGAACGACTTCTCGATGATGACGTTGCGGCCCTTGGGGCCCAGGGTCACCTTCACCGCGTTGGCGAGGATGTCGACGCCGCGCAGCATCTTCTCGCGCGCTTCGGTGGCGAACTTGACGTCCTTGGCGGACATGTCTGCAGTCTCCTCTGTGGCTGGTGGTTGGTCAGGCGGCGCGGCGCAGCGGCGGCTTGCCGGCGAGCACGCCCATCACGTCGCTCTCCTTCATGATCAGCAGATCCTCGCCGTCGATCTTGACCTCGGTGCCCGACCATTTGCCGAACAGGACGTGATCGCCGGGCTTGAGATCGAGCGGCACGAGCTGGCCGTGCTCGTTGCGCGCGCCGGGGCCGACGGCGATGACCTCGCCCTGCATCGGCTTCTCCTGCGCGGTGTCGGGGATGATGATGCCGCCGGCGGTCTTCTCGTCGGCATCGATGCGGCGCACGACGACACGGTCGTGCAGCGGGCGGAATCGCATGCAATCCTCCGGGTGCAGATCGGTGATGTCATGAGCCCGAGCCCTGCGGCCCGGGGCGATCAAGATTTGGAAAGGGCCGACGCGGCTTCAAGATTCCGCCTCAAGATTTTTTACGCCGCGGCGAGCCAAAAGAATGGCGGCCCCTCGCGTGTGCGAAGGACCGCCCAGTGTGATGCCGGGAAAGGGACGTATCTCGGGGAAGAGAACCCGGCATCGACTTCGTCAGCCGCGCACCGATGCAAGTGCGCGCGACCGCGGGCGCAGGCGCGCGATGTTGTCCTTGAGGCGCCGCGGCACATCCAAGGCCAGCGCCAGCGCGATCACGAAGATCGCTGCCGGCGCCAGCACCAGCACCAGCATGGGACCCACCATGGCGTCATGCAGCGGCTGTCGCCATTGCCGGCGCCGGCATCGAGACCGGCATGGGCATCGGCGGCCGCGCGGCCGCACCGCCACGTCGCGGCGGCGTGGGCATGTCGAGCGCGGCCAGCGCGGCGAAGATGTCGCCGACCGTCACCGGCCGCATGCCGCCCGGCGCCAGGCGCAGGGTCGGTTCCGACTCCACGGCACAGGCGTCGGAAGCCCACTGGCTGAGAATGGATCGTTTCTGCTGGAGAGTGAGGGCGGGATCGTCGACCACCGCCTGGGGATGGACATATCGCGCAGCGGGCGAGATCACCCGGGCTTCGCTGCTGCGGCCGTCGCCGTAGCTCAGCATGACGCTCCTCCTTCACGGCTGGCGGATCCCGGCCGTCGCCCGGAACCGCTCGATGACGTTTGGATGCGCAGGCGCCGCGAACCCAGGCGCCTGCGACCGGTGAGATAGGAGAGGAGATCGGCGCGTCAAGACTCTGGGCGCGTCACCCCTTGAAATTTTTCATGCCCCGACTTGATTGGAGCTTCATCCAGTCATTCGATGGAGGTCAGGCATGATCGCAGGGTCAGCGGCTATCCAGACGCCGCGCGCGCCCGTGTCGTCCCAGGCACTCGCAGACGAGTCGCCCTGGGGCAACATCCTCATCCACCAGCCCGATGCCGCCGAGGCCTTGGAACTGCAACGCGTCCTGCGCCTCGCCGGCTACAGGATCATCGGCCCCGCGGCGAGCAGGGCGGACATCGACCGGTTCCTCGAAGGCAACGACATCGACTGCGCCGTGATCGACGCGCGCGCCGGCTTCGAGCTGGGGAGCATGTTCGACAGGCGGGCAATCCCCGTCGTCGCCATCTCCAGCGATACCGTCAGTGCCGTGATGTGGCGCGCCTCCGGCCACCAGCTCGTGCTGCGCCCATACAGGCCGGGCGAAATCCTGCGGGCCGTTCACCGGGCGATGCGGGACCGGGAAGCCGGCGGACCGCGGCGGCATCCGGCTTCCTGAAGCGAAACGGCTCCGCCAGGCATGGCGAACCTTGCTCGCCGCCGGCCGCCGCTTACTTGCCGGCGGCCAGCGGACAGCCGCCATCGCTCAGCGGCCGGAAGGCGTCCTTGCCCGGTACGGTCGCGACGATCTTCGCCAGGTCCCATTCGCCCTTCGATTCGTCGGGCGTCTTGACCTGCATCAGATACATGTCGCGAATCACGCGGCCGTCGACGCGCACATGCCCGTCCTTGGTCATGAAATCGTTGATCGGCAGCTGGCGCATCTTGGCCAGGACGGCCTTGGCCTCGTCCGTGCCCGCTGCCTGCACCGCCTTGAGATAGTGCATCACCGCGCCGTAGGTGCCGGCCTGGATGAAGGAGGGCGGCCGGCCGATCTCCTTGGTGAAGCGGTCCGTGAAGGCCCGCGCCTGCGGATTCATGTCGTAGTAGAACGGGCTGGCCAGCAGCAGTCCCTGGGCGACCCTCAGCCCCAGCCCGTGAACATCCGGGAACTGAGCCAGCGGGGCGCTGATCCGCATGCCCTGTTTCGCCAGGCCGAATTCGGCTGCCTGCTTGACGGCGTTGATGATGTCGTTGCCGCCATTGGCGACCATCAGCCCCTTGGCCTTGGAGGCCTGCGCCTGCAGGATGTAGGAGGAGAAGTCGGGCGTGTTCAGCGGATGGCGGACCGACCCGACGACCTTGCCCCCTGCCGCCTTGATGAACTGCGTGGCGTCCTGCTCGATCGCCAGGCCGAAGGCGTAGTCGACGGTGACGAAGAACCAGGTGTCGCCGCCCTGCTTGCTCAGCGCCTCGACGATGGTCTTTGTCTGGCCATAGGTGTCGTAGATCCAGTGGATGCTGTTGGCGCCGCAATCCTTGCCGGTCAGCGCCGAGGTCGCGGCGGCGGTCGGCATGACGATCCGGTTCTTGTCCTGCGCCACCTTCACCAGGGCGAGCGCGATGGCCGAGTTCGGGATGCCGATGATCATGTCGACACCTTCGTCGTCGTACCACCGCTTGGCGATGCCGACGCCGACGTCAACCTTGCTCTGGAAGTCGGCCGAGACCACCTCGATCGGCTTGCCCAGCACGGAGCCGCCGAAATCGGCGACCGCGAACTTGACGGAGGCCACGTCGCCTGGGCCGGTGTTCTCGGCATAGGGGCCGGACATGTCGTCCAGCACACCGATCTTGACCGCGTTGTTCTGGGCAAGGACGGGCAAGCCCAGCACGCAACACGACAACACCGCCGCGATGGCGGTCGAAAGGCAGCGCATTGTTTCCTCCCATGGACGTCTTTTGGCGCACGCTAGCATGCCGCCGGCACGACCGCGACGGCTCGTCCCGACCGACCCGCTCGGGGTGGCCCAGCACGATGACATCGTCTCATGGCGCCGTCGGCAGGCTGACCGGGCGCACCTCGGTTTGGTGAATGGCAGCGTAGCGCGCCCCGCTGTTCATTCCCGCTCCGGTGCTCGCTAGGCTCCCCCGGACCGTGGGAGGGACAGAATGAAAATCACCGACGTCACCTTGACGCTGTTCGCCTGGGACGACATCCCGGCCACCACCTATGGCGGCCATTCGGCACGCGCCGCCGGCAGCAGCGATTTGGGCCTGCTCACGGTCATGACCGACCAGGGCATCGAGGGCCATGCCTTCCTCGGCTCGGCGATGAACCCGGCCTCGACCGACGGCCAGGGCCTGATCCGCCATCTCAAGCCGCTGCTGATGGGCCGCGATCCGCTCGACCGCGAGCGGCTGAACCACGATCTGTGGCGGCGCGTGCGGGCATCGAACGTGCGCTGCATCGGCGCCTGCGACATCGCGCTGTGGGACATCGCCGGCAAGGCGGTGGACCAGCCGATCCACCGCCTGCTCGGCACGTACAGGGACAGGATTCCTGCCTACGCCAGCTCGGCCGTGCTCGATTCGCCTGCGGCCTACGCGGCCGAGGCGCAGCAATACAAGGCAGGCGGCTGGGCGGCCTACAAGATCCATCCGCCGACCCGCTGGCGCGAGGACATCAAGGTCTGCGAGGCGGTGCGCCAGGCGGTGGGCGATGACTACACCATCATGCTCGATTCAACCTGGAGCTACGCCTTCCCCGAGGCGCTGCGCGTCGGCAAGGCGGTCGAGGAGATGGGCTTCCACTGGTACGAGGACCCGCTGCACGACCAGGATCTTTACGGCTACGTGAAGCTCAAGCAGCTGCTGAAGATCCCGATCCTCGCCACCGAGTACCCGATCACCGGGCTGGAAGGCTACGCACCGTGGATCGTCGAGCGCGCCACCGACTATCTGCGCGGCGACGTCGCGGTGAAGGGCGGCATCACGACGCTGATGAAGACGGCGCATCTCGCCGAAGCCTTCCGCATGAACTACGAGATCCACCACGGCGGAAACTCGTTGAACAACTTCGCCAACCTCCATGTCGCCATGGCGATCCGCAACACCGAGTTCTTCGAGGTGCTGCTGCCGGCAGGGGCGCAGAAATACGGCCTGAACCCCGACATCGATCCCGACAAGGACGGCTTCGTCCATGCGCCGACGGGCGCGGGGCTGGGCGCGCCAATCGACTTCGAGCTGATCAAGCGCAAGACGGTGACAGTGCTGCGTTGAGCCCTGAACGACCGAGCCGGCGGCGCCAGGTTTCGCGATCATCTGCGACGCCGACGCCGCGGCCTCGTGAATGCGGGGTGTCGCGCTTGACCGGCGATGTCATGCAGTATAGCACATCGCCACCGTGGGATTTGAGCCGACCGGCTTGCGGCCACGTTAAACACCGCTAAAAGGTCGGAGGCCCACGAAAAAGCCCCGACCGAACGGTCGGGGCTTTTTCGTTGCGCCAGCTCCCTGGAGCCCGCGCAGGAGGGCATAACGATGGACGGCGACCAACGGGCGCGCATCACGGCTGCATGCAAGGAGAGCCGGAAGAGGTGGCAGGCGGTCACGCGCGTACGCGCCTCGCATGCTAAGAGGGCGCGATGAACGCGCCACCTGCCCTGCCCGTCACCCTGGCCGACATCGAGGCTGCCGCCAAGATCCTGCACGGCCAGGTCGCGCGCACGCCGATGCTGCATTCGCGCACGCTCTCGCGCGTCTGCGGCTGCGAGATCTGGGTGAAGTTCGAGAACCTGCAGTTCACCGCCTCGTTCAAGGAGCGCGGCGCGCTGACCAAGCTTTCCATGCTGTCGCGCGAGCAGCGCGGCCGCGGCGTGATCGCCATGTCGGCCGGCAACCACGCGCAGGGCGTCGCCTACCATGCCGGCCGCCTCGACATCCCCGCGACCATCGTCATGCCGGCCTTCACGCCCTTCGTGAAGGTCAAGCACACGCGCGATCACGGCGCGCGCGTGGTGCTGCACGGCGACTCGCTGTCGGAAGCGGCCGCCGAGGCCAAGCGCATCGCCGAGGCCGAGGGTTTGACCTTCGTGCATCCCTACGACGATCCCGCGATCATCGCCGGCCAGGGCACGGTCGGGCTGGAGATGCTGCAGGACGCGCCGCATCTCGACACGCTGGTCGTGCCGGTGGGCGGCGGCGGGCTGATCTCCGGCTGCGCCATCGCGGCCAAGGCGCTGAAGCCCGACATCCGCGTCATCGGCGTCGAGACCACGGGCTATCCCGCGCTGTACCAGATCCTGCACGGCGAGCCGGTATCGGTGGGCGGCGAGACCATCGCCGAGGGCATCGCCGTACGCGACACCGGCCTCTTGCCGCTGGCGGTCTGCCGCCAGCTGGTCAACGAGGTGAAGCTGGTCGACGAGGTCGACATCGAGCGCGCCATCGTGCTGTTCCTCGAAGTCGAGAAGACCGTGGCCGAAGGCGCCGGCGCCGCCGGCCTGGCGGCGATCCTGGCGCATCGCGACACCTTCGCCGGCCGCAAGCTGGGCGTGGTGCTGTGCGGCGGCAATATCGACACCCGCCTGCTCGCCTCGATCCTGATGCGCGGCCTGGTGCGCGATGGCCGCGTCGTGCGCCTGCGCGTGAAGATCAGTGACGCGCCGGGCCAGCTCGCGCGCGTCGCCGGCATCGTCGGCGAGGCCGGCGGCAACATCCTGGAGGTGCAGCACCAGCGCCTGTTCGGCGGCGTGGCGGCCAAGAGCGCGACGCTGGAGCTGCTGGTGGAAACACGCGATGCCGCGCATGTGCGCGAGCTGGTCGACGCACTGTCGCAACGATTCAAGGTCAAGCTGCTGGAAGGAACGGCCGAGGGCTGATTGGGATCGCCGGCGTCCCAGGTGGTGAAGGAGCAAGGCGTGGCCAAGAAGTACACCGCTCAATGCACCTGCGGCGCGGTGAAGTTCGCGTTCGACAGCGACCCGCAGTTCATCGCCAACTGCCATTGCCTGGACTGCAAGCGGGCCTCCGGCGGCGAGATGGCGACCTTCTTCGGCGTGCCGCAGGACGACTTCACGATCGTCAGCGGCAAGCCGAAGGCCTGGCACTACATCGCCGAATCCGGTAAGGCGCTGGATCGCAACTTCTGCACCGATTGCGGCTCGCGGCTGTTCACCAGCAATCTCGAGAGCTTCCCCGGCCTCGTCTTCGTGATGCTGGGCAGCCTCGACCATCCGGAGCTGATCGCACCCAAGCTCGAGATGTTCACCAAGCGGCGCCTGACATGGGCCAAGCCGCTCGACATGCCGCAATTCGCCGGCATGCCGAGCTAGCAGTGGCACACTCCCGAACCTCACCCTTGTAATTCATCGAGGCCGGGCCGGAGTAGAGTATCGGGCGCGGTGTCGGAGGTCAGGCCGTCTCACCCTCGGTCGAAAGAGGCCGTTCCTCAGCCTGGTCGACCGTCCGACGTTCCATCGAACCCGAACAGTCGCGGGGGCCGCAACGCGAGCCCGCTTTCGCAAGGAAGGGTCGCCATGGAACAGCACGCCGTCATCGTCGGCATCGACGTGTCGAAGGATCGCCTGGACGTCCATGTCTTGCCTGAAGGGCTGGCCTGGAGCGTGATGCGCGACGGCGCAGGCCTGAACGAGCTGTGCCGCCGCGTGGCGGGCGCCCGGATGATCGCCTTGGAGGCTTCGGGCGGTTACGAGAGCATCGTGGCGGCATGCCTGTCGCAGGATGGGTTGCCGGTCGTCATCGTCAACCCGGCGCAGGTGCGCGCCTTTGCCCGGGCCCTTGGCCAGCGCGCCAAGACCGACGCGATCGATGCCGCCGTCATCGCCCGCTTTGCCGAGGCGACCAAGCCGCCGATCCGGCCGCTGGCCGACGATGCCACGCGCCTGCTCAGCGATCTGCTCGCCCGCCGGCGCCAGATCGTCGAGATGATCGCCGCCGAGCGTCAACGGCTGGCGCGCACCGTGCCGGCGCGTATCCGCAAGAGCATCGAGCGCCTGCTGGCTGCGCTCGAGAAGGAGCTGGCCAGCGTCGATCACGACATCGATGGCAGCGTCCGAGGCTCCGTGCTGTGGCGCGCCAAGGAAGATCTGCTGACGTCGGTTCCCGGCGTCGGGCGGGTGATCGCCAGAACCTTGCTCGCCGAGCTGCCCGAACTGGGCCAGCTCGATCGCAAGCAGATCGCGGCGCTGGCTGGCCTGGCGCCCTTCACCCGACAATCCGGCCAGTGGAAGGGCAAGGCCTGCATCGGTGGCGGCCGCGCCGTCGTGCGCACCGTCCTGTTCATCGGCGCCCAGGTCGCCAAACGTCACAACCCACCCTTGATGGCGTTCTACGAACAGCTCCTCGCCCAGGGCAAAGCCAAGATGGTTGCGACCATCGCCGTCGCTCGCAAGCTGCTGACCATCCTCAACGCCATCGTCCGAGATCAAAAGCCGTGGCAAACCGCTTGACCTACGACACAGTCGCTGAGGAGCGCCCGCAGGGCGCGTCTCGAAGCATGAGGTCGGATTGTGTCCTGTCTCGTCAGTCCGAGTCGCGGGCGCCGGCGAGGCGGGTCTTGTACTCGTCGGGGATCGGCTTGCCGGCGTCGGTGTAGGCCTTGGCGATCGCAGCCACGTTGGGGCTGAAGATCGTGCGGCGGTTGGACTTGGTCCATTCGCGCGAGTTGACCACCGTGTCGAGCGAGCCCTGGAAGCGCGGCATCACCCAGCGCGCGAAGAGCTCGAAGCTCTTCATCGTCTTGTCGCGGTCGGCCCATTCATGGGCGCGGAACATGATGCCGCCGATGCCGCCCTTGCTGTTCTCGATCAGCCGCTCGATGCCGCGGCTCACCGTGTCGGGCGAGCCGACCAGCGTGGTGCCCATCTTCACGCCCTCGCGCAGCGGATCGTCGGCGCGGCCCGGCGGACGGCCCAGCGTGTCCTCGAAATAGGTCACGGTCTCGATGCGCTCGCCGACCTTGACCTGCTCCAGCGCCAGCTCGTCGTCCTCGGCGGTATGCATGTTGACCACCAGGCGCCAGTCCTTGCGGTCCATGCTGCGGCCGGCCTTGGCCGCCTCGTCCTCGGCGATCTTCCACTGGTTGGCCAGCGCGTCGGGGCCGCCCGGGATGCCGGCGCCCAGCGACAGCACGCCCAGGCCGTACTTGCCCGCGGCCTGCATGCCGGCCGGCGTCAGCGTGCTGGCCACGGCGATCGGGAAGCGCGGATAGGTGTAGGGCGCGAGATGCAGGCGCGCCTGGTTCATTTCGAACCAATCTGTCTTCATCGTCACCGGCTCCTCGCAGGCCAGCAGCCGGGTGATCGCATCGAGCGACTCGTCCATGCGGCGGCGCTGCGTGTCCGGCGCGATGCCCATCATGTAGGCGTCCGACACCAGCGCGCCGGGGCCGACGCCCAGCATGGCGCGGCCGCGCGTCATGTGGTCGAGCTGCACGAAGCGGTTCGCCACCATCAGCGGGTGGTGGTAGGGCAGGCTGGTGACGCCCGAGCCCAGCCGGATGTTGCGCGTGCGCTCCGCCGCGGCGGCGATGATCAGCTCAGGCGAGGCGATCAGCTCCCAGCCGGCGGAATGATGCTCGCCGATCCACGCCTCGTCGTAGCCGAGGTGGTCGAGCCACTGGATCAGCTCCATGTCGCGCGCGATGGCGAGCGTGGGGTTGTCGCCGACGCGATGGAATGGCGCCAGGAAGATGCCGAAGATCAGACCCTTGTGCGCCATGACGCAACTCTCCCCGAGATCGATGCGCATCTCCGCGACGGCGGAGCACCTGCATATCCCGAGTTATACCCTGCCCGGCTGGCGGGGAAAGGTGCTGGCGAAGGCCTGATCGAGCTGCCCGGCCCGCAAAGACGGGCCCGGCCTCGAAAAAGACGGAAGATTTCCACATCGTTGCGGCGTCCGCCCATGCCGAGCGTGCCGCCAAGAGCCGTCGGGCTCTTACTGCATCGAGTTCGACGTATTCATCATCATCGAGTTGAGATTTTCGCCGACGGTCGTGAAGGCCACGATGGCAGCGACCGAGATCAGGGCGGCGATCAGACCATATTCGATCGCGGTAGCGCCCGAATCGTCCCGGAAGATCCTGGAAATCAACTTCATGACTATTTCTCGCAAAAATGAAACGTTAAATTAACATCAATATTATCGCACATTCCGGTGGGTTTTTGCAACCTGAATAGGGACTCCACGACACGAATCGCGTCAGCTTGCCGCAATCATCGGTAGCGCCCCCTGACTCTTCAGAGATTGCGCAGATAAAGCAACCCCCGGCGCGGCGGAAGCCAGCGCCGGGGGAAAGCGAGGACCACCAGAGTCTTAGGCCGGCGTGAAGCAGGGCAGCGCGCCGCCGCCTTCGGTGGGCTTGAACACCACCTTCACCGCCTGGCCGCATTTCAGCTTGTCGAAGTCACAATCGACGATGTTGGTCATCATCGTCGTGCCCTCGGCCAGCGTGACATAGGCCAGTGCGTAGGGAATCGGCGCCCGGCGCATGACGCTGTATGAATAGATCACGCCCTTGCCCGACGCGGTCGTCCACTCGGTCTTGTCGCTGAAGCAGTACGGGCAGAGGTTGCGCGGATAGTGGTGCGCCTTGCCGCACGCCGTGCACTTCTTCACCAGCAGCTTGCCGTCCTTGGCCGCCGCCCAGTAGGCCTCGGTCTCCGGGCTGGTCACCACCGCGGGGAGCTTGCGTTCCTTGTCGGCCATGATCGCTTACTCCCTCTCCAGGATGACCGTGCCGCTGCCGTGCCGGCTGCCCAGCGAGCCGCCGGTGCCGTGCGCGAGCACGAGATCGCAGTTCTTCACCTGTACCTTGGGATGCGCCTCGCCGCGCACCTGGCGCACCGCTTCCAGCACCTTGGTCAGGCCGCCGCGGTTGCCCGGATGGTTGCTGCACAGGCCGCCGCCATCGGTGTTGAACGGCAGCTTGCCGACGCCCGAGATCAGGTTGCCGTCGGACACGAAGGCGCCGCCCTTGCCCTTCTCGCAGAAGCCGAGATCCTCGAGCTGCATCAGCACGGTGATGGTGAAGCTGTCGTAGATCGAGGCGTACTTGATGTCGGCAGGCTTCACGCCCGCCTCGGCGAACGATGCCGGACCGGTGTAGCGCGCGCCGCTGTAGGTCAGGTCGACCGCGCCGCCCATCTGGTTCTTGGTCGTCTCGGCCGCGCCGAGGATCTTCACCTTGGGCCGCTTCAGGCTCCTGGCGATCTCCGGCGCCACGACGACGATCGCGCCGCCGCCATCGGTGATCACGCAGCAATCCAGCCGATGCAGCGGATCGGAGATCATCGGCGACTTCAGCACATCCTCGACCGTCACCACGTCGCGCAGCAGCGCATGCTCGTTGTACTGCGCGTGGTGCGAGGCGGCGACCTTGATCCAGGCGAGCTGCTCGCTGGTCGTGCCGAACTCGTGCATGTGCCGCATCGCCGCCATGCCGTACCTGTTCACCACCGTCGGCCCGTACGGGAACTCTAACGGCTCGTCCGGGGTCGGCGCGCCGCCACGGCTGCGCGGCACGGTGC
>CAYNOF010001212.1:0-8443 GCA_964398335.1 uncultured Rhizobiaceae bacterium | reverse complement strand
GATTATCGGGATCCGACAGCGCCGCCGCCTCGATCTCCTCTTCGCTCATCGGCCTCAGGTCGGCCCCCACGGCTTTGGGCGTACGTTTGCCGCTCATGTCTGGGTGCGCGCCGGGCCGAGATGATCCGCACACGCCCTTCTCTTTCGGTATGAACCACGACGAGGACGATGCCCGCAGCATCGCCCATCGAAATGAACCGGTCCTCGCCATAATCGCGGCGATCGTCATACGTCTCGATCATCGCGATATCGCGGAACACCAGTTTCGCGCGATCGAACGACACACCATGCTTTGCGAAATTGGCGACAGCCTTCGCATCGTCCCATTCGAATTTGTCGTCGATCGTATACTACGGGCAGCCCGTATCTTCAAGCGCCGACCGCCGTGCCCCGGCGCATGCCCAGGGCGACGATGCGCTGCAGCAGGGCCGGGTAGTGGATGCCGCCGTGCTCGGCGGCCTCGGCGAATTCCTCGCCCTTGGCGATCTCGGGGTTGGGGTTGGCCTCGATGAAATACGGCACACCCTCGGCGCTCAGCCGGAAGTCGATGCGCACATAGCCGTCGAGCACCAGCACGCGGCAGATGCGCTTGACGATGCGCTGGATGCGCAGCGTCTGCTCGGGCGTGAGGTCCTTGGCCGGGCCCTGCACGATGCCGCGGCGCTCCTGGTACTTGGGATCGAACTTCACCTTGGCGGTGGCGATGTTGATGGCGCCGGCCGGCAGGTCGCCGAACTCCATCTCCCACACCGGCAGCACGTGCAGCCGGCCGCCGCCGCCCAGCACGCCGACATAGAGCTCGCGGCCCTCGATGTACTGCTCGGCGATGGCGTCGGTGCCGATGCGCTCGTGGATGAAGGCGACGCGCTCGGCGAGCTTCTCGTCGCTGTCGACCACCGAGGCCTGGGCGATGCCGACCGAGGCGTCTTCGCTCAGGCTCTTGACGATCAGCGGCAGCTGCAGGCGCGTCGGCCGGCGTACCTTGCGATTGCGCGGGAAGACGGCGAAGGCCGGCACCGGGATGCGGTGATAGGTCAGCAGCTTCTTCGACAGGTCCTTGCCGCGCGCGATCATCAGGCCGCGCGGGTTGCAGCCGGTATAGGGCACGCGCGCCAGCTCGAGATACGAGGCGACGTTCTGGTCGTAGGCCGTCTCGCCGTGGAACTGCTCGAGCAGGTTGAACACGACGTGCGGCTTGAACGACTCGGTGGCCTCGCGGATCGGCCGCAGCTCGTGCTGCACGCCCAGCGCCCGCACGTCGTGGCCGGCCTCGCGCAGGGTGCTGACGACGTCGTACTCGGTCTTCCACGGTGCCGTCTCGCGGTCGACGCCGTCGAGCGTCTCCGGCGGCACCAGGTCGGGATGCATCAGAACGATGATGCGCAGCCGTCTCATCGTGTGCCTCCGTCGCCCTGGGCAAAGCGAAGGGCCTTGCGTCGATACCTGAGGCCGCAATCGTGGAGGCAAGATCCTTCGACTGCGCGACGCGACGCGTCGCTCCGCTCAGGATGACGGGATGGGCGCCATCCCGTCACATCGCGATCCATTCGCGGCGGGAGGGGCTGTAGAGCGAGTGCACCGCGCGCGCGGTGAGCAGCACGGTGAAGTCGGTCTTGAGCTGCGGCTTGGGCCCGACGGCGCGCAGCTTCAGCTCGCGGCAACGATCGATCATGGCATCGAGCACGGCGTCGAGCGTCAGCTGGTACTCGCCGGTCCATTTGGCGACGCGCTGGCGGATCTCGGCGCGATGGTGGCGGATGAAGGTCGAGGCCGCCTCCGCGTGCCGGTGCCTGGCATCGCTGGAGAAGATGCGCGTGAGGTCGCGGTCGTAGGTCTTGGGCGTGTCGACGACATAGAGCGCCTGCTTGTCGCGATAATGCTCCTCGAGCGTGCGCGTGTTCTTGCTCAGCGGATCGACCTTCAGCCGCCTGGTCAGGATCGGCCGCTCACCGGCGATCGCCTCCATCAGCTCGTCGACATATTCCAGCTTCTTGAGCGCCGGCCAGTCGGCGTAGCGCCGCCGCCAGTCCGAGCGCGGACGCAGCCAGACCGCGAAGGTCTCGGCGAAATCCTCGTCGGGATGGCTCTGCGCGTACCACAGGCGCAGATGCTGGACGTAGTTCTTGCTCGCCGGATTGGGTCGGTAATATTTCGGGTAGCGCATGGTCGAGGGGCCGAACAGCTCCTGCCAGCGCCGGCGCCGGTTGAGCTGGAAGGCGTGGCGCACGACGTGGCCCGCCTCGTGCCTGAGGATCTTCATGCACTCCGGAATCGTGCCGCCCTCGACGTCGATGATCTTGCGCCGCTCCAGCCGCATCAGCCGGGGATGCGCGAGATAGAACGGGATCGCGATGCCCGGCGTGGTGTCGGGACTGAACCATTCGTCGGAGATCCAGGCATGCGGCTTGATGGTGATGCCGCGCTGCTCCAGCTCGCCGTGCAGCTCGCTGAGGCAATCCTCCAGCCAGGTCCCCTCGATGTGGACATTGAGATCCTTCAGCTTGAGCTTCAGCAATTCGTCGTCGGGCAGTCGCGCCCAGGGGAAATGCCGACGCGCCATGACTACGGGCCGGGCTGCTCCAGGGTCGGCGCGCGGTCGGCGTTGGTCGTGCGGTGCAGGTCGCGCACCTTGGCGGCGTCATAGGGCCGTGCGCGATGCATCATCGCGCGGTTGTCCCACATCACCAGGTCGTGCGGCCGCCAGACATGGGCGTAGACGAACTGGCGCTGCGTGGCGTGCTCGGTGAGATCGCGCAAGAGCGCGCGCGCCTCGGGCACCGGCCAGCCCTCGATGCCGCCGATATGGGCCGAGAGAAAGAGCGACAGCCGGCCGCTCGACTCGTGGCGGCGCACCAGGCGCTGGCGCACCGGCGCCCACTTCACCCGCTCCTCGTCGGTGAAGTCGGTGAATCCCAGGACGCCGCGCGAGAAGATCTGGCTGTGCACGGTCACCATGTCACGCACCAAATCCTTGGTCGCCTGGTCGAGCGCATCCCAGGCCGCGCGCATGTCGGCGAACTCGGTGTTGCCCCCGCTCTCCGGGATCGTGCGCGCCGACAGCGCCGAATACTTGGCCGGCGTCGGCTTGAACGAACTGTCGGAGTGCCAGAGCTGGTTGCCGAGGCTGAACAGGCGGCGGCGGTCGTCGCGCGCCAGCACCTTGCCGTTCTTGTCGAGGTTGGAGATGTCGCCGATATCCATGCTGAGCCGGCGGTCCTCCGGCCGGGCGATGTCGCCGGTCGCCTTCTCCATCGGCCCGAAATTGCAGCTGAAGGCGAATTGCTGCTCGTCGTTGATGTCCTGGTCGCGGAAGACCAGTACGGCATAGTGGTCCATGCCGGCGGCCACCGCTTTCACCTCGTCGGGCGTCAGGGGCTTGCGCAGGTCGATGCCCTGGACTTCACCGGCGAAGTCCGGGCGGGCGGGGTCGCGGGGGATGATGGTCAAGGTCATGGTTGCAAGGCTCGCGCGTTCATCGGCCAAAGACAAGCGGCCTGCGCCTTGAAAACGTCATGGCTGGCCCCGATGTTGCGGCGCACCCAACCTTCGACGGACGCCATGGCCGACACCCAGCACGACCGCCCCCGCCTCGCCATCCTGCCGGCGCTGATCTTCAGCTCACGCTGGCTGCAATTGCCGCTCTACCTCGGGCTGATCGTCGCCCAGGGCGTCTACGTGTTCCTGTTCGTCAAGGAGCTGTGGCACCTGGTCGAGACGGCGACCAGGATCAGCGAGCAGCAGATCATGCTGGTCGTGCTGGGGCTGATCGACGTGGTGATGATCTCCAACCTGCTGATCATGGTGATCGTCGGCGGCTACGAGACGTTCGTCTCGCGGCTGCGGCTGGAGGGCCATCCCGACCAGCCGGAGTGGCTGAGCCACGTCAATGCCAGCGTGCTGAAGATCAAGCTGGCGATGGCGATCATCGGCATCTCCTCGATCCACCTCTTGCGCACCTTCATCGAGGCGGGCGGCCTGGGCGGGCCGAAGGCGAACTTCACCGAGACGGCGGTGATGTGGCAGACCCTGATCCACCTCACCTTCATCGTCTCGGCGATCGGCATCGCCTTCGTCGACCGGCTGACCGTGACATCGCCGACAGGCAAGGTCACGGGGCACTGACCGGAAGAGGCCGGCGTCCCGCCGGCGCTCCCGAAGACCTATTTCACCGACGAGAAGCTGGTCGGCGCCAGGAACTGGTTGCTGACATTGGCGACGATCGCGCCGTCCTTCTCGGTCTCGGCGCGCTTGGCGTGCCACTCCGGATCGGCGGCGAACTTGTTCCACTTGGTCTCGCGGTCGGCCAGCGAATCCCATTGCAGCAGGTAGTAGAGGTCCTGGTTGGACTCGCCGACCAGCACCGTCCAGAAACCGGCCTGCTTGATGCCGTGTTTCTCCCACAGCTTCAGCGTGATGGTGTCGAAGCGCTTCAACAGCGCCGGCAGGCGGCCGGGCACGCAGCGATAGACGCGCAGCTCATAGATGCTCATGGTCGTTCTCTCCCTTGCTAAAGACGATAGACGCGCGCGGCGGTGCCGCTGAACAGGGCCGTCTTCTCGGCCGCCGAGGCACCGGACGCGAGGCGCTTGAAGGCGTTCCACAGCACGGCGTAGCCGGTCGAGACCTTGTCGACCGGGAAGTTGCTCTCGAACATGCAGCGCGCCTCGCCGAAGGCCTCGATGCAGTGGTCGACCCACGGCTTCCAGGCATCGGCGATGTCGCGCGAGGTCGGTGGCACCGGGCGGTCGAAATGGTCGAAGACGCCGACCTTCATGCCCAGCCCGCCGACCTTCACGGTGACGTTCTGGCACGTCGCCAGCTCCGACATGTGCCGACGCCAGTCCGAGTAGATCTGCGCGGTCTGGCCGACATAGGGACCGATGCCCAGCGGGCCGCCGCAGTGGTTGAGGATGATCGAGGTCTCGGGGAAGGCGCGCGCCAGGTCGATCACCTCGGGCAGCTGCGGATGATACTGCCAGGCCTCGAACGAGACGTTGAGCGGCGCCAGCTGGGCGAAGCCCTCGCGGAAGGTCTTGTCGGCATACAGCCCCTTGGGCGGATTGGTGTGGCTGTTGCGGATGTCGGGGCTCTCGTCCCAGCCGGCGGCGTGGCGGATGCCGCGGAAGCGGCCGTTGCCGGCGGCGATCTGCGCTTCCAGCACCGCACGCGCCCTGGCGCCGAGCGTGAGATCGGCGTGGCTGACGATGGCGGCGCAGGCGCGCGTCTTGCCGTAGATGCCGCTGGCGCTCATCGCCGCGACGCCGTTGGCGAACTCGGTCTCGCCGATCGGCCGCATCTCGCGCAGCCCCTCGCTGCGGTAGAACGCCATGCAGTCGACGAACACCGTGGCGACGACGTTGTGACCCGAGCCGGTGTCGGCCAGCAGCTCGTCGAGCAGGTAGCGATGGTTGGCGCGATCCCACAGGTGATGATGCGGATCGACGATCGGCAGGTCGGGATCGAGGATCTCTTCCTTCGCCTGCTTCGCCAGCCACTCGTCGAGCGGCGCCACCACATTGCCCAGCGGCGTGCTGGGTTTGCCTGATGTCATGTGCGTCTCTCCCGTTCTCAGGGCCGGGAGCTTAGCCCAGCTTCAGGCGAAGGCGAGCAGCGCACGCTCCGTCAAAAGGAAGTCCAGCCTTGCGTCATTGGGACCCGTCGGCACGCGCGCGATGCGCTGGGCCTCGAAACCGACGCCGATGGCGGTGATGGCGCGACGCTGGCGCAGGCGGGTCAAGGTGCGGTCGTAGTACCCGCCACCGTAACCCAAGCGAAATCCAGCCGGATCGACGGCGAGCAGCGGCACGATCAGCGCATCGGGCTCGATCGCCGGCGCGGCCGGCAGCGGCTGCGACGTGCCCACCGGCCCCTGCTCCAGCGGATCGCCGGGTTGCCAGGCATGGAAGGCGAGCGGCTCGCCGCGCCTGGGCGTGCGCGGCAGGCAGAGCGTGTGGCCGTCGTCGTGCAATGCCTGCAGCAGCGGACGGATATCGATCTCCTCGCCCATCGGCCAGAAGGCGGAGATCGCCGGCACCGTGCCGGTGCCCTCGCGCGCCGGCACCGGCCGCTCGTGCCGCCAGATGCGCACCAGCGCCTCGCGCGCGGCGGCGCGCACCTGATCGTCGAGCGCCGCGCGTTTGGCGATCATGTCGACACGCAGGTCGCGCTTGAGCTTCAGCAATGGCTCGTCGGTCATGATGCGCCCAGGACAAGAAAGGGTGGGGCGGCGCCACGATGGCCGTGAAGGCCCGGCTTAACCTCTGTGGCCTGCAAACGCAGGTGGGCGCCGTGTGATCGAGACCAAGGGTCAAGACCAGGAACAGCTCCCTAGAGGAGAGCATTGGCCCCAGGGTTTTTGCGGCCCACGCACCGCGCAGCACTCCGCCCCGTCCCCAATGTAGGGACGGGCGCGTGTTCTCACAACATTTCCTGTCAGGCGGCGGCGACCTTGCGGGCGAGGCCCTCGATGCGGGTTTCGAGGCCGGAGAACAGGTCCTCCAGCCGCACTTCGGGCTGCGCCGTGCGCTGTGTCGCGGCTTCGGCGCGGGCGGCCTCGAGCTCCTGGCGCAGCATCTGCAGCTCGCTGCGCGCGCGGGTGGCTTCCATCTCGGCCCGTTCGATGAGGCCGGAGGCTTCGCGCGCCTTGTCGGCCATCATCAGCGCGCCCAGCACCAGGAGCTTTATTTCCGGCGCACCGGCAATCTGGCGCCGCAGGTCGAGCACGCATTCGTCGAGGTCGGCGGCGAGCGCCAGCAAGCGCTCCTCTTCGCCATCGGCGCAGGCAACCTCGTACTGGCGATTGTTGATACGGACGGACACGTGCGGCATGGCCGGCACTCACATTCGTTCTTGGAGGGGGATCAGTCGTTGTTATTGGTCGCCAGTGTGAAGCAGGCGACTGAGCCGGTCAACGCTGGTCGGCCGTCAGCAGATTGCGGATGTGCGCCATCGCGCGTTCGAGGCGCGCCTCGACATCGGACGCGACGCGCTTGAGTTCCTCGTGCTGGCTTTCCAGCGCGGCCAGCTTCGCCGCCAGCTCGTCGGCCCGTGCGGTCTCCTCGCGCAGGCGTTGCTCGATCATCTTCTCGAGCCGGCTGAGCGCGTTGTTGACCTTCCCCTTGGCCTCGTCGATGCCCTTGGCTTCGTCGAGCTTCGTCGTCATCGGCAATTCTTTCTCGCGGGTTTCACCCCGGGGCCTGCTCCAGCATCACGCTACAATGGGCGTATGCAGCGATACCGTCAATATCTCGCGGGCTTTGGGCAATCCACACGCAATATCTGGTCGTTTTCCACAAATACGCTGTCGAACCACTGGTTTAACAAGTAAGCGGAAACCGCAGGCGCCTCAAGGCCCAGAAGCGCGGCTGTGTTCATTTCCGCACATAGGGCAAACGGCACATGGCACGCATTGACGCCACGCTGACCCCTCGGCATGGTGCGCGCCGCCCGGAAAACCGGCGATTCCCGCTTCTCTCGCGCCCGCAGACATCCAGATCATGACCGTTTCGACCGCCGCCGCCACGGGCTCGCCCGCCATCGCCCACAACGCCCTGGCGAACGCCATCCGGGCGCTGGCGATGGACGCGGTGCAGCAGGCGGATTCGGGCCATCCCGGCATGCCCATGGGCATGGCCGACGTCGCGACGGTGCTGTTCTCGAAGTTCCTGAAGTTCGACGCCGCCGATCCGCACTGGCCCGACCGCGACCGCTTCGTGCTGTCGGCCGGCCACGGCTCGATGCTGCTGTACTCGCTGCTCTATCTCACCGGCTACGCCGACATGACGCTGGAGGAGATCAAGCATTTCCGCCAGGTCGGCTCGCGCACGGCCGGCCATCCCGAGTACGGCCATGCCTCCGGCATCGAGACCACGACCGGTCCGCTCGGCCAGGGCCTGGGCAACGCCGTCGGCATGGCGATCGCCGAGCGCTCGCTGGCGGCGCGTTTCGGCAGCGAGGTCGTCGATCACTACACCTGGGCGATCGCCGGCGACGGCTGCCTGATGGAAGGCGTCGGCCAGGAGGCGATCACGCTCGCCGGCCATCTCGGCCTGGGCCGGCTGATCGTGCTGTTCGACGACAACCACATCTCGATCGACGGCTCGACCTCGCTGTCGACGTCGGAAGATCACCTGATGCGCTTCGCCGCCGCCGGCTGGCACGTGCAGCGCGTCGACGGCCACGATGCCGACCAGATCGAGCGCGCGATGACGCTGGCGAAGGCCGTCACCGACAAACCCTCGATGATTGCCTGCCGCACGGTGATCGGCTACGGCGCACCGAAGAAGGCCGGCACTGCCGCGACGCACGGCTCGCCGCTGGGCAAGGAAGAGGTCGAGGGCGCGCGCGCCAAGCTCGGCTGGCCCTACCCGCCTTTCGTGATCCCCAACGAGATCCTGTCGGCCTGGCGCGCGATCGGCGCGCGCGGCGCCGGCGCGCACAAGGC
>CAYNOF010001211.1:0-1013 GCA_964398335.1 uncultured Rhizobiaceae bacterium | reverse complement strand
AGCGCACCTTCGATTTGACCTCCCATGAGGTACAGCACCCCCCTTCCGGGCTCGAAGTGGTGCAGGTGGTGCCCAGCCAGTTGCATATGGCCTTCGATGCGCGTCTGACCCGGCAGGTAGAGGTGCGCCCCCGGGTAGTCGGGTCCTTTGCCAGTGGATATCACCTGGGCCGCATTTTGGTGGATCCCCCCTTCGTGACCATCTCCGGGCCGCGCAAGCGGGTGGAGACCGTGGATGCCGCTATCACCGACCCCATTGATGCCAGCGGCGTGCTCGATCAAGCCAATTTCGTCCGCCATGCTTACGTTTCTGATCCCCTTGTGCAGGTTCTGAATTCCGATCCGGTACGCATCGCCGTTATCATGGAAAAGTCCGGTAGCGGACGATAACCCCGATTTCTCAAATGACCTCACAAACTCGACAGCTCTTTGGTACGGACGGAATTCGCGGCGTCGCGGGTGAATTTCCTTTAACCGCAGAAAGCGTTTATTTGATCGGCCGCGCCCTGGGCCACAATTTGATCCGCACCAACGCCTCCGCCCGCGTGGTCATCGGACAGGACACCCGCGAGTCCGGCGCCTGGATCGCCGACCAGTTGGCTTACGGATTGCTCTCCTGCCACGTGGCCGTGGATAGCGCCGGCGTTATTACCACCCCCGGGGTGGCCTACTTGGCGCGCTCGCGCGGCTATTCCGCCGGGGTGGTCATCTCCGCCTCGCACAATCCCTGGACGGACAACGGCATCAAAGTTTTTTCCGGCGACGGCTTCAAGCTTCCGGATGACAACGAGCTGGCCATCGAACACGAGATCTTTACCCTGCTGCGCGATCCCCACGGGCACCAGACGCATGTGTCCAAGCCGGCCTCCAGCCTTCCGGGCGAATCCGCGTTACGCCATGCTTATATCGAATGGCTGGCGGAAAGTGTAAAGACCGATCTGAGCGGATTGCGCGTGCTGGTGGATTGTGCCAACGGCGCAGCCACAGCGGAGGCCCCCGAGCTGTTTCGCGCCT
>CAYNOF010001210.1:0-5840 GCA_964398335.1 uncultured Rhizobiaceae bacterium | reverse complement strand
CGCGCCCGCCCAGCCGCTGGCGCGCATCTGGGTCGAAAGCCGCGATACCCTGCAGAACCAACCCGACTCCGCCGCGGCCCTGCGCGGCGCCCGGCCGGCGGAGCTCGAACGCGCCGCCGCCAACCTGCGCCAGTTCGACATCCCCGAGGCGGTGTTCGAGACGCTGCGCCGCACCGGCGAGCCGGTACGCAGCCTCACGCTGAACGCCACCATGGGCGGCACGGTGCTCGAGCGGCCGGTGGTCGACGGCACGCGCTTCACCGCCGGGATGACGCTGTTTCGCATCGCCGACCTGTCGCAGGTCTGGGTGATGGCGCGCGTCGCCGAGCGCGACCTGCAGGCGATCGCCGTCGGCCAGAGCGTGAAGGTGAGCCCCACCGGCGCCGTCGGCGAGCCGATCGAGGGCCGCGTCGATTTCGTCTATCACGACCTCGACGCCGCCACCCGCACCGGCCTGGTGCGCGTGCAGCTGCCCAACCACGGCCGACACCTGCGCATCGGCCAGTACGCCGACGTCGCCATCGCCACCGGCGGCGGCGAGGCGGCGCTGGTCGTGCCCGACGCCGCGGTGATCGACAGCGGCACGCGCCGCGTCGCCTTCGTCGTCCGCGGCGAGGGACTGTTCGAGCCGCGCGACGTGACGCTGGGCCGGCGCGGCGACGGCTTCGTCGAGATCCTGGGCGGGCTCGCCGAGGGCGAACGCATCGTCGTGGCCGGCAATTTCCTGATCGACGCCGAGAGCAACCTGCGCGCCGCCATCGGCGGCCTGACGGCACCAGGAGCCCCGCAATGACCGCCGCCGTTTTCCCTTCTCCCTCGGGGCCGTCCGCGGCCCCTGACCTGCGCGGGGAGAAGGGAGGTGCGCCATGATCGCGGCCGTCATCTCCTGGTCGGCGCGCAACATCGCGCTCACCTTGCTCGGGGCTCTGTTCGCGATGCTGGCCGGGCTCTATGCGGTGAGCCGCGTGCCGCTCGATGCGCTGCCCGACCTCTCCGACACCCAGGTGATCGTCTACACCGAGTATCCCGGCCAGGCGCCGCAGGTCGTCGAGGACCAGATCACCTTCCCGCTGACGACGGCGATGCTGAGCGTGCCGCGTTCGCGCGTGGTGCGCGGCTTCTCGATGTTCGGCGTGTCCTTCGTCTACGTGATCTTCGAGGACGGCACCGACATCTACTGGGCGCGCAGCCGCGTGCTGGAATACCTCAACGTCGCCGCCCAGCGCCTGCCCAAGGGCGTGACGCCCAATCTGGGGCCCGACGCCACCGGCGTCGGCTGGGTCTACCAGTACGCCCTGGTCGGCACGGAGCGCGATCTCGCCGAACTGCGCGCGCTGCAGGACTGGAGCCTGCGCTTCGCCGTCGCCAAGGCCGATGGCGTGGCCGAGGTGGCGAGCGTCGGCGGCTTCGTCAAGCAATACGCCGTGGTCGTCGATCCCAACCGGCTGCGCTTCCACGGCGTGACGCTCGATGCCGTGCGCGAGGCGGTGCGCGCCAGCAATCTCGACGTCGGCGGCCGCACCGTCGAGCTGGCCGGCACCGAGTTCATGATCCGCGGCCGCGGCTACCTGAAGGGCACCGCCGACCTCGAGCGCATCGTGCTGAAGGCCGATCGCGGCACGGCGGTGTTGCTGCGCGACGTGGCGCGCATCGAGCTGGCACCCGACGAGCGGCGCGGCATCGCCGAGCTCAACGGCCAGGGCGAGGTGGCAAGCGGCATTGCCCTGCAGCGCCAGGGCGCCAACACGCTCGACGTCATCCGCTCGGTGAAGGAGCGGCTGGCGGCGATGGCGGCCAGCCTGCCCGAAGGTACGCGCGTGCAGGCGGTCTACGACCGCTCCGACCTGATCCGCCGCGCCATCGCCACGCTGTTCAGCACGCTGGCCGAGGAGAGCGCCGTCGTGGCGCTGGTCTGCTTCGTCTTCCTGCTGCACGCGCGCAGCGCGCTGGTGGCGATCGTGACCCTGCCGCTGGGCATCCTGATCTCGTTCGCCGCCATGCAGGCGATCGGCGTCGGCTCCAACATCATGAGCCTGGGCGGCATCGCCATCGCCATCGGCGCCATGGTCGACGCCGCCATCGTGATGGTCGAGAACGCGCACAAGCGGCTGGAACGCGCCGCACCCGGCGAGTCGCGCTCAGCCGTGATCATCGCGGCGGCGCAGGAGGTCGGGCCGGCGCTGTTCTTCAGCCTGCTGGTGATCACCGTCTCGTTCCTGCCGATCTTCGCGCTCGAGGCACAGGAGGGCCGGCTGTTCAAGCCGCTGGCCTATACCAAGACCTTCGCCATGGCCGCCGCGGCGCTGCTCTCGGTGACCCTGGTGCCGGCGCTGATGGTGCTGTTCGTGCGCGGCCGCATCGTTCCGGAGGCGCGCAACCCGATCAACCGCGCACTGATCTGGCTCTATCGGCCAGTAATCGCCGTGGTGCTGAAAGCGCGCTGGCTCACCATCGTGGCCGCGCTGGCGATCCTCGCCAGCGCTGTCGTGCCGCTCAAGCGCATCGGCTCGGAGTTCATGCCCAATCTCGACGAGGGCACGCTGCTCTACATGCCGACCACCCTGCCCGGCCTGTCGGTCACCAAGGCAGCCGAGCTGCTGCAGACGCAGAACCGCATCATCAAGTCGTTCCCCGAGGTCGAGTCGGTGTGGGGCAAGGCGGGAAGGGCGCAGACCGCGACCGACCCGGCGCCGGTCGAGATGTTCGAGACCGTGATCAACCTCAAGCCGAAGTCGCAGTGGCGGCCGGGCCTGACGCTTGACGGGCTGATCGCCGAGATGGACGGCGCCCTGCAGTTCCCCGGCGTCAGCAACGCCTGGACCATGCCGATCAAGGCGCGCATCGACATGCTTGCCACCGGCATCCGCACGCCGGTCGGCGTCAAGGTCTTCGGCCGCGAGCTCAACGAGCTGGAGAAGGTGGCGCGCGAGATCGAAGCGGCGCTGCGCCAGGTGCCGGGCACCAGCAGCGCCTACGCCGAGCGCGTCAACAGCGGCTACTTCGTCGAGATCGCGCCCGACCGCGATCGGCTGGCGCGCTACGGTCTGTCGGTCGAGGCGGTGCAGCGCACGGTAGCGAGCGCCATCGGCGCCGAGCCGGTGACGACGACGGTCGAGGGCCGCGAGCGCTACAGCGTGGTGCTGCGCTACCCGCGCGACGTGCGCGAGAGTCCCGAGGCGATGGCGTCGGAGGTCATGGTCTCGCTGCCCAACGGCGCCGCCGTGCCGCTGGGCGAGGTGGCGAAGATCCAGCGCACCCAGGGCCCGACCACGATCCGCACCGAAGACGGCCAGCTCGTGGTCTATCTCTATGTCGACATCCGCGACCGCGACCTCGGCGGTTATGTGCGCGAGGCGCAGCAGGTCGTGGCCCAGCAGGTGACGCTGCCGCGCGGCGTGCACCTGCGCTGGAGCGGTCAGTTCGAATATCTCGAACGCGCCGCCAAGCGGCTGACCATCGTGGTGCCGGCCACCCTGCTGGTGATCTTCCTGCTGCTCTACCTCAACTTCCGCCGCATGTCCGACACGCTGATCGTCATGCTGTCGCTGCCGTTCTCGCTGGTCGGCGGCCTGTGGCTGATGGACTGGAGGGGCTTCAATCTCAGTGTCGCCGCCGCGGTCGGCTTCATCGCTTTGGCCGGCGTCGCCGCCGAGACCGGCGTGGTGATGCTGATCTACCTCGACCACGCACTGAAGGACGCGCGCGCCGCCTGCGCCGCCGCGGGCCACACCTTGACGCGCGCCGATCTGCGTCAGGCGATCATGACCGGCGCCGTCGAGCGCGTGCGGCCCAAGATGATGACCGTGGCGGCGATCATGGCCGGGCTGGTGCCGGTGCTGTGGAGCACGGGCGTCGGCTCCGAGGTGATGCAGCGCATCGCCGTGCCGATGATCGGCGGCATGGTGTCCTCGACCGTGCTGACGCTCGTGGTGATCCCGGCGCTCTTCGCCCTGATCCACGGCCGGCGGCTGGCCGACTAAGGCAGCATGGCGACGTAGCCGGGCTGGGCAGCAACACGCGCCAGCCACGCCCGCACGGCCGGGAACGGCGCCAGGTCGATGCCGGCCTCGTCGGCGCGATGGGTGTAGGCGTAGAGCGCGATATCGGCGACCGAGTAGTCGCCGGCGAGAAAGTCGTGTGTCGAGAGGTGACCTTCCATCACGCCCAGCGCCGCCCTGCCCTGCGCCTGGCGCGCCGGCAGCTCCGACCAGCGCGGATGGTCGGCACCGAGGTGGCGCAGGATGAAGCGCGGCGTCGCGACGTAAGGCTCGTGGCTGTACTGCTCGAAGAACATCCAGTGCAACGCCTTCGCCCGGCCCAGGCGATCCTGCGGCACGAACGTCGTGCCCTCGGCGAGGTACCAGACGATCGCGTTGGACTCGGCGAGGCACGTGCTGTCCTCGAGCTCAAGGGTCGGGATACGGCCGTTGGGGTTCTTGGCCAGGAACGCCGGCGTGCGCGTGGCGCCCTGCATGATGTCGAGCTCGACCAGCCTGTACGGCGTGCCGAGCTGCGCCAGCAGCAGGCGCACCTTGTAGCCGTTGCCGGAGGCGAGATAGTCGTAGAGCGTCAGCATCGGAATCTCCTGTCGCCCGACGAATCTCGCTGCGGCAGGGCGCCAGCGCAAACGGGAAGCCCTGTCGCCGAGCATCGGAATTTCCTATGCTCGGCGGATGCCGCGCCGCCTGCCGCCGCTCAACGCCATGCGCGCCTTCGAGGCCGCCGCGCGCCACGGCGCCATCGCCAAGGCGGCCGAGGAACTCGCCGTCACGCCCTCGGCGGTGAGCGAGCAGGTACGCCTGCTGGAGGCACGGCTGGGCGTGAAGCTGTTCCATCGCCGCGCCCAGGGCGTGACGCTCACCAGCGAAGGCGCCGCGCTGCTGCCGGGACTCACCGATGCGTTCGACCGCCTCGCCGCGGTCAGCGACTCGCTGGGCGAGCGCCGCAAGCGCACGCGCGTGGCGGTGAGCCTGCTGCCGTCGCTGGCGGCGGCATGGCTGGTGCCGCGCCTGCCCGCCCTGCGCGTCGACCTGCCGGGCATCGAGCTGCATGTGCGCGCCGAGCGGCAGATCGTCGATTTCGCGCGCGAGGACGTCGACGTCGCGATCCGCTTCGGCGCGGGGCCGTTCCGCGACCTTGTCGCGCAGCGCCTGATGGGCGAGTCGGTCTTCCCGGTCTGCAGCCCGGCGCTCGCCTATGGACCGCGGCCGCTGCGCAGCTTCGCCGATCTGCAGCGCCACACCCTGCTGCACGACATCGACGCACCGCGTCAGCCGTGGCTGAGCTGGCAGATGTGGTTCGCGCGCGAGGGGCTGCCGCCGGCGGCCGCGTCCTCCGGCCTGTTCTTCAACGACTCGATGGTGATCCTGTCGGCGGCGATCGACGGCCAGGGCATAGCACTCGGCCGCGGCCCGATGGTGCACGAGCACCTCGCGCATGGCCGGTTGGTCCGCGTGCTTGAAGGCGAATGGCAGGCGGAGTGGAGCTACTGGGTTGTCGCACCGCCGGGCCACATGCGCCGTCCCGCCGTGCGCGACTTCGTCGAGTGGCTGAAGGTACAGGCCGCTTGACCGGGACCGCCGGCGATCCCGGTCAGCGCGGCATCAACGCCCAGTAGTCGAGGTCGAGGACCACAGACGGATCGGTCTTGCCGTCGGCGCCCTTGTCGGGGAATGCGGACGCATCGGCGTTCTTCACCGCGCGCGTGCGCAGGCGCAGCGCGCCGATGTCGTCGCGGCCCGCGATCCCGGCTTTCTCCACGACTTCCGACCAGGCGTAGATCGTGTCGCCCGCCAGGGTCGGGTTGGTGTGGCTGCCGGCGTTGATGGCGGCGATCTTGA
>CAYNOF010001209.1:0-6943 GCA_964398335.1 uncultured Rhizobiaceae bacterium | reverse complement strand
ATCCGATCGGCCAGGTCTGGTCGGGCGCGATGATGCTCGATCACCTCGGTCACAAGGACGCCGCCGACGCCATCGTGCGTGCGATCGAGATCGTGCTTGCCGGCGGCGGCCCCAAGACGCCCGATCTCGGCGGCAATGGCGGCACCAAGGACCTGACGCGCGCGCTGGTCGAGGCGGTGAAGTCGGCCTGACCATGCCGGTCGGCCTCGACATTGCCGCGGGCGTGGCGACGCTGATCTTCGACGCGCCGCCGGCCAACGCCGTCGACCTGGAGTTCACCGAGGCGCTGATCGCGCGCCTCGATACGCTCAAGGCGATGAGCGGCATCAGCGCCGCCATCGTCACCGGCGCCGACCGCGCCTTCTGCGCCGGCGTGAACTTCAAGGTCGTGCCCGGCTACGACGCCGAGGCCAAGCGGACGATGGTCGGCAACATCAACCGCATGGCCTCGGCACTCTACGCGCTGCCGTTCCCGGTGGTTGCCGCTGTGAACGGCCCGGCGATCGGCGGCGGCATGGTGCTGGCATTGGCCTGCGACTTCCGTGTCGCCGCGCGCGAGCAGGCACGCTTCGCGCTCGGCGAGGTGACGGCCAACATCCCGTACCCGGCGGTGCCGCTCGTCATCCTGGAGGATGCGCTCGACCCTTCGGTGCGGCGCGACCTCATGCTGACCGGTCGCATTCTCGACGCCAACGGTGCGGCGACGCTGCGTGTCGTCGATCACATCGTCGAGGCCCATGCGCTTCTCGACTCGGCACATGTGATGGCGAGCACCCTTGCCAGGGCGCCCGGCTACGCGCGGGTGAAGGCACAGATGCGGGGCCCCGCGCTCGAACGCATGCGTGCGGCGATCGAGGAGGGCGACGATCCCATGTTCGAGGAGTGGGTCTGACGATGTTCCCGGGATTTGAGCCGAGACGTGCGCGCGTGCCCATGGCGGGCGGGCAGGGCGACATCCACTACGTGATCGGCGGCAAGGGGCCGCCGGTGCTGCTGCTGCACGGCCATCCGCAGACGCTGTTCATGTGGCACAAGGTGGCGCCGGTACTGGCCGAGCGTTTCACCGTCGTCTGCGCCGACCTGCGCGGCTACGGCGACAGCGACAAGCCCAAGGGCGACGGCAGGCACGAGACCTATTCCAAGCGCGCGATGGCGGCCGACATGGTGGCGCTGATGAAGGGTCTCGGCTTCGAGCGTTTCGCGCTGGTGGGTCACGATCGCGGCGGACGGGTCGGGCATCGGCTGTGCCTCGACCATCCCGACGCGGTGCGGCTGTTCGTGCCGATCGACATTTCGCCGACCTTGACGATCTACGAGGCGACCAATCGCGAGCTGGCGACGCGCTACTTCCACTGGTTCTTCCTGATCCAGCCTTATCCGTTTCCGGAGAAGCTGATCGAGCACGACATCGATTTCTACATGCCCTGGATGCTGGGCCAGCGCTGGCGCGCGCCGATCGTGCATGAGCCGCAAGCCATCGCCGAGTACATCCGCTGCGCCAAGCTGCCCGGCACGATCCACGCCATGTGCGAGGACTACCGCGCTGCCGACAGCATCGATCTGGAGCACGATCGTGCCGACCTGGCGCCCGGCGGCCGCCGCACAAGCTGCCCGATCCACGCGCTGTGGGCCGAGAACGGCATGATCGCCAGGATGTTCAACCCGATCGTCGATTTCGCGCCCTGGGCGATGGGTCCGATCACCGGCAAGGCGCTGCCCGGCGGCCACTACCTGCCCGAGGAGTCTTCAGGCCGGGTGATTGACGAATTGCTCCGCATCCTTTAGGCCGCGCCGCAAGGTGTGTCTCTGGAGGAAAACAAAGATGATCTCGCGCCGTTTCCTGGCAGCGGCTACGGCTGCCTTCGCTCTGGGCCTGTCCGGCCAGGCCCTCGCCCAGGCCAATTCTCCGACCCGTCCGATCACGGTGGTCGTGCCCTTCGCGGCCGGGGGGCCGACCGATGCGCTGGCGCGCATCCTCAGCGCCAAGATGACGGAGAAGCTCGGCCAGCAGATCGTCGTCGAGAACATCGGCGGTGCCGGCGGCACGATCGGCGTCGCCAAGGTGGCGCGCGCCAACCCCGACGGCTACACGCTGAGCTTCACCCACATGGGCACGCTCGCGGTCAACATCGCGCTCTACAAATCGCTGCCCTATGACAGCGTGAAGGATTTCGAGCCGATCGGCCTGGGCGGCACCAACCCGATGGTGCTGGTGACCAAGAAGTCCCTGCCGGCCAAGGACTTCAAGGAGTTCCAGGCCTACGTGAAGGCCAACGAGGCCAAGGTGCAGTACGGCATGGCCGGCATCGGCGCCGCCTCGCATCTGGGCGGGCTGATGCTCAACAGCATGATGAAGGTCAACGTGCTCGAGATCCCCTACAAGGGCACCGGCCCGGCGCTCAACGACCTCGTCGCCGGCCAGTTCGACTACATGGTCGACCAGGCGGTGAACGTGCTGGCGCAGATCAGCAGCGGCAACATCAAGGCGCTGGGCGTGTCGACCAAGAAGCGGCTGAGCCAGCTGCCCGACGTGCCGACCATCGACGAGGCCGGCCTGCCGGGCTACGAGGTCGAGATCTGGAACGCCTTCTTCGCGCCCAAGGGCACGCCCAAGGAGATCATCGCCAAGCTCAATGCCGCGCTGGTCGAGGCGATGGCCGACCCGGTGATCAGCAAGCGCCTGGAGGATCTCGCCGTCGTGCTGCCGTCGAAAGCTGACTCGACGCCCGAGGCATTGGCTGCGACCTTGAAGGCCTCGATCGACAAATGGGTGCCGGCGGTAAAGGCCGCGGGCGTGCAGCCGCAGTGAGCGCATGACGGTCCTCAAGCGCCTGATCGAAGGCTTCGTCGATTTTCGACAAACTGGCGCGCGAGGGCCAGCAGCCCAAGGTGCTGATCGTCGCCTGCGTCGACTCGCGCGTCGACCCGGGCATCCTCACCAGCACGCAGCCGGGCGACATCTTCACCATCCGCAATGTGGGCGCCATCGTGCCGCCCTACGGGCCGGACGGCCGCTACCACGGCACCAGCGCAGCACTGGAGTTCGGCGTGCGTGCGCTGGGCGTCGAGCACATCGTCGTGCTGGGCCATGCGCTGTGCGGCGGCATGCGCGCGCTGCTCGCCGAGGACGATGCGCTGCTCAAGCAGTTCGAGTTCCTCAAGCCGTGGACCGACATCATGCGCCGCGCCGCCGACGCCGTGCGCCTGGGCGCGCCCGAGCTCGACTCGGTGGCGATGCACAAGGCCGTCGAGCAGGCGGCGGTGGTCGTCTCCATGGGCAACATCCTGTCCTTCCCATGGGTGCGCGAGCGGGTCGAGGCGGGCACCATCGCGCTGCACGGCTGGTACTTCGACCTGCGCAGCGGCGAACTTTCGGCCTTCGATCCCGACGACGCCTGCTTCGTGCCGGTGATCGCCGCCAGCGATCCCGAGCGCGCGATCAACGCCGCCAACGCGCAACAGCTCGACAATGATCGCCTGCTCGGCCGGTTGGTCGACGGCTTTCAAGCCGGCCGGTCCGGCATCGTCACCGCGAGCAGCACGCTCACCGACTAGAACGAACGGGCGGAGCCTTGCGACTCCGCCCGCCGCCCGTCAGCGACGCCAGCCGTGGTGGAACCAGCCGCGCCGGTCGGGCGAAGCACCCGGACCACCGCGCGGACCAGGCGGGTTTTCCCAGTTGGTGCCTCGGCCACCGAGCGGGCCGGGCGGGTTGGTGTCGTGATCGCGCCAGAAGCCGTAGCGGCGATCGGGCGAGGCACCCGGACCGCCGCGCCAGCCTGGCGGGTTCTCCCAGTTGCTGCCGGGGCCGCCACGCGGGCCGGGCGGGTTGTTGTCGCGATCGCGCCAGAAGTGGCGGTCGGGCGAGGTGCCCGGGCCACCCCGCCAGCCCGGCGGGTTCTCCCAGTTGGTGCCCGGACCGCCGCGCGGGCCAGGCGGGTTGGTGTCCCAGTCGCGCGCCATGGCGGGCGCCGCCGAGAGCAGGGCGACGAGAATGCCGATGGAAATGGAACGCATTGATCTGCTCCGTCATGACCCGCCGGCGATCGGCAGGCCTGAACGGGGTACGGCCGCATTTGCCCGACAATCCCCGAAATAAAGCCTGGGGATGATGAGCGACGATGACTCGTAGAGGCGATCAGTCCGACAGTGCGCTGATCTCGCTGTCGGCGAGACCGAAGGAGCGCAACACCTCGTCGGTGTGCTGGCCCAGGTCGGAGCAGAAGCCCCGCACATCGGTGTTGGCAGCGGACATGCGGAAAGGCGCGGCCATGACCTTCAGCGTGCCGCCGGCGTCCTTGACCGGCTGCAGCGCCTGGCGGTGCGTGGTCTGCGGATCGGCCAATACCTCGGGCACCGCGCGGTAGCGCGACGCGGGTACACCGTGGGCCTCGAACGCCGCCATGACCGCCTCGACGGAAAGCCCGGTCGACCATTTCTCGAGTTCGTCGACGTACTCGCCCCAGTTGTTGCGCCGGTCCGCGTACTTGGCAAAGCGCGGGTCGGTGATCCAGTCGGGCCGGCCGGCGGCGAGGCACAGGCCCTGGAAGGTCTTTTCACTGGCCACTGCGGGCATGACGTAGCCGGTTTGGGTGCGCACCGGGCCGAACATCGGCCGGCTCGGCGGATCGATATGCACCTGCGTGCGCATCACCTCGCCCATCAGCACGCCCAGCATGGTCTCGACCATCGACACGTCGATCATCTGGCCCGCGCCCGTGGCCTTGCGCTGGTAGAGCGCGGCCATGATCGCGCCGAAGCAATAGGCGCCGCTGTTGAAATCGGCGAAGAACACGCCGCAATTGTCGGGCCGCTCGCGATCCTGCTGATAGCTCATATGCGCGATCTCGTAGCCCGAGGCGGCGTGGATCATCGGCGCGTAGGCCGGCAGCTCGGCCGACGGGCCGGTCTGGCCGTAGCCGGAAATCGCGGCGTAGATCAGGTCGGGCTTGATCGCCTTCAGCGACTCGTAGTCCAGCCCCAGCCGCTTCATCACGCCGGGTCGGAAATTCTCGACCAGGATGTCGGCACCGGCGACCATGCGCTTGACCGCCGCGATCACCGATTTCTTCTTCAGGTCGAGCACGACCGAACGCTTGCCGGCGTTGAGATAGGCGAAGACGCCCGAGGCGCCGTTCCGCAGAGGCGGACGCGTGCGCATCATGTCGCCCTCGGGCGATTCGACCTTGATCACGTCGGCGCCGAGATCGGCCAGCAGCCGCGTGCAATGCGGCCCGGCGATCGTGGTCGTGAAATCCAGCACGCGGATGCCCGCCAGCGCATCGGTCTTCATCGGCCTACCGTCCCAACAGAACCATCACCACGCCGCCGACCACGAGGATCGCGCCGCTGAACTCGCCCAGGCTCGGGCGTTCGTGCAGCATGTAGCGGCTGGCGAGAAAGGTGAAGACCAGCTCGACCTGGCCCACGGCGCGCACCAGCGCCGGGTTCTGCAGGGCGAAGCCCAGCGCCCAGCCGGCCGAGCCCATGACGCTGGTGAAGCCAACAATGCTCGACGACCGCCAGGTCGAGATCACGCGGCCGACCTCGCCGGGCTCGCGGATCAGCAGCCAGGCGCCCATCACCACGGTCTGGATGGTGTTCATCACCGCCAGGGTGAAGATCGCCTTGATCATGAAATCGCCCGAGGGCAGGGCCTCGACGGCCTGGCGGATGGAGAGGGCGGCGCAGCTGAAGCCGGTGCCGGCGGCGACGCCGACGATCGCCGCTTTCTGTGTCCACCCGAGCACGATCGAGCGCAGGCCTTTGGTGTCACCCTTGGTCGACAGCACCAGCACGCCGATCAGGCAGGTGAAGATACCGACCCAGGCCAGCCAGCCCAGATGCGCATCGAGGAACAGCGAGCCGAACAGCGCGATCTGGATGGTCTCGGTCTTCGAATAGGCCGTGCCGACCGTGAAGTTGCGCAGCTCGAAGGTGTAGATCAGCAGCGAGGTGGCGACGATCTGCGCCATGCCGCCCAATGCCGCCCAGGCGATGAAGCGCCAATCCCAGTTGGGCAGCACGCGCTGGCCCACGGTCAGCAGCAGCACAAGCATCAGGATCGACAGCGGCGCGCCATAGACGTAGCGCACGAAGTTGGCGCCGTTGGTGCTGAGCTGGGCCTTGAGCTTTTGCTGCAGTGCGGTACGGATGGTCTGAAACAACGCCGCGCCGATGGTGATCGGTATCCAGAGTTCCACGCGATTCTTCTTTCGTTATCCCTGACGCACTCTAGCGGCGGTTCACCCGTCGGGCGAGCGGCGCGGCCGGGCGGCAGTCATGCCCTACTTCGACCCGCCTGGCTATTTCCGCCTCCAGGACCGCGCGTTTCGCATGGTCTTCCATGGGTCGGCGCGCTCCGCGCAGACGCGACGACAAGAGGATAGCCCGGAGCAGGCGGCGATTGAATGTCCGCCCCCGCGGCTGTCGGCCGGCGCCTTCCAGGGCCGGGACGAGCGGCTGGCTTGGGCGCGGCGGCATCGCTATGGTGCGCGCGGTTTCAGCCTGTATCTGCCCGGGAGCTCTTTGCGATGAAAAAGCAGGCCAAGGCCAAGAAGGCGACCAAGAAGCCCGCGCTGCATCCCAACCCGACGCTCGACAAGTCGAAGATGCCCAGCCGTTACACCACGGTCGGGCCGGAGCGCGCGCCGCATCGATCGTACCTCTATGCGATGGGGCTGAACGAGAAGCAGATCGGCCAGCCGCTGATCGGCGTCGCGACCTGCTGGAACGAGGCGGCGCCCTGCAACATCGCGCTCAACCGCCAGGCGCAGGCGGTGAAGATCGGCGTCGACCGCGCCGGCGGCACGCCGCGCGAGTTCACCACCATCACGGTGACCGACGGCATCGCCATGGGTCACCAGGGCATGAAGTCCTCGCTGGCCAGCCGCGAGCTGATCGCCGATTCGGTCGAGCTCACCATGCGCGGCCATTGCTACGA
>CAYNOF010001208.1:0-6283 GCA_964398335.1 uncultured Rhizobiaceae bacterium | reverse complement strand
GCCAGGACCACGCCAAGCTGGCCTACATCGTGAGCCTGATCCGTCCGGCGATGATCTTCGTGCAGAACGGCGCGATGTTCGCCAAGGCGCTGGCCTCGCTCGACGCCGCCGGCCTGCTCGAGGGCGTGACCCTGGTGCACGTCGACGACGCGCCGCCGGGCCTGCAATCGGTATCCTTCGCCGCGCTCGAGGCAACGACGGCGACGGACGCCGTGGTGCATTCGGTCGCCGCGATCGACGGCCAGACGGTGGGCAAGTTCCTGTTCACATCAGGCTCGACCGGCATGCCCAAGGCCGTGGTGAACACGCAGGAGATGATGTGCGCCAACATCGCCATGGGGCAGATGGCGCGCGTGCGTCAGCCCGGCGAGCCGCCGGGCGTGATGCTCGACTGGCTGCCGTGGAACCACACCATGGGCGGCAACGCGACGTTCCAGGCCAATCTCGCCGACGGCGGCACGACCTATATCGACGACGGCCGGCCGGTGCCCGGCATGTTCGACGAGACCCTGCGCAATCTGCGCGAGGTGCCCACCACCTACTTCGCCAACGTGCCGGCGGGCTTCGCCATGCTGGCCACCGCGCTGGAGCGCGACGACGAGCTGGCGCGCAGCTTCTTCCGCGACCTCAAGGTGCTGGCCTATGGCGGCGCCACGCTGCCCGACGATCTCTACGATCGCATGCAGGCGCTGTCGGTGCGCCACACCGGCTATCGCATTCCCTTCGTCACCGGCTGGGGCTGCACCGAGACGGCGCCGACCGCGACCACCGTGCATTGGGCGAGCGAGCGCGTCGGGCTGATCGGCCTGCCCTTCCCCGGCGTCGAGCTGAAGATGGTCCCGACCGGCGAGGACGGCCGCTACGAGCTGCGCCTGCGCGGCATCATCGTGACACCGGGCTATCACCGGCAGCCCGAGCTGACGGCGACGATGTTCGACGAGGAGGGCTTCTACAAGATCGGCGACGCCGGCCGCTTCGTCGATCCCGCCGATCCATCGCAGGGCCTGGTCTTCGACGGCCGCGTGGTCGAGGACTTCAAGCTGATGTCCGGCACCTTCGTGCTGGTCGGCACCCTGCGCACGACGGTGATCGCCGCCGCGACGCCGGTGCTGCAGGACGCGGTGATCGCCGGCCAGGACAAGGGCTACGTCGCCATCCTCGGCTTCCCCAACATCGCCGCCTGCCGCCTGCTCGCCGGCGACAGCGAGGCCAGGCTGCCGCTCGCCGAGCTGCTGCGCCATCCCGCAATCGTGTCCCGCCTGAAGGACGGCATCGCGGCGATGAACCGCGAGGCACGCGGCTCATCGATGCAGGTCAAGCGCGCGCTGCTGATGACCGAGCCGCCGTCGGTCGACGGCCATGAGCTCACCGACAAGGGCTACATCAACCAGCGCGCCACGCTTGCGCGGCGCAAGGCGCTGGTCGAGAAGCTCTACGCCGATCCGCCCGACCCAGACGTGCTCGTCATCGGCTGACGATCACTCGTCGGCGCGCGACTCGCGGATGCGGCGCGTGCCCTGGAACACCGGCTTCAGCGGATCCATCACGAAGCGGATGCGCGGCAGGTCGGTGTCGACGGTGCAGCAGGTGCCGACGATCGGATCGGCGAGCCGGATGTTGCCGGCGTTCCACGCCGCGGCATCGAAGGCCGAGACCTGCGGCTTGCCGCGTTCGGCCTTGTAGAAGGTGTACTTGGGATCGACCTGGATCAGCAGCGGCGTGGTCTGGCCGTCGAGCGGCGCGTTGGCCGCAGTCACCCAGTTGATGTACTGCACGTCGGTGCCGGCGACAGGCTGCGGGTCGACCAGCGCGCAGTCGAGCACGGTCTTGCCGTCCTTCTTCGCCGTGCCCATGACGCGATCGTGCCGGCGCAGGAACTTCACCTCGCCGTGCTCGACCGGGATGCCCCAGCGGTTGCGCAGTTCCTTCGCCGCGGCCTCGGTGCTGGCCAGCGCACCCAGCAGGAAGCCGCGCGGATGCGCGCCGGCGCGGCTGCCCAGGCGCAGCACCGCGAGGTTGAAGGCGCCCACCGGGCTCTCGGGATAGCGCGTGAAGGCGGCGATGACGTAGGACGGCAGCGCCGGGTGCATCGCCTTGGGCAGCAGCCCGTCGGTCGAGCTGCGCGGCACCTCGATCAGCAGCTGCATCGTCTCGGCCTTGGGCAGGCTCCACGCCTCGGTGTCGAGATTGGCGACGGTGGGCAGGCGCCCGGGGTCCTGCGTGATGTCGAGGGTTCCGTAGAGGGGCATGGCCTACTCCGCCGCCGCGACATTGGCCGGCTTCTTGGCGAAGACCGGCATGACTTCCTTGGCGAACAGGCGAAGGCTCGCCATCACCTGCTCCTGCGGCACCGTCTCGTTGGCGTTGAGCAGGAAGTTGATGCAGTCGACGCCCATCGACTCCCATTTCTTGATCGCGCGGATGATGCGCGCCGGGTTGCCGTAGCACATGCCCTCGGTCTGCTGCTCGTTGGCATCGGGACCGGTGGCGGCGCGGCGCAGCGCCGGCAGCAGGCCGAGCGACTGGTAGGACGGCGAGGAGAACACCTCGCGCGTCGAGATCAGCTGCGTGGCGAGATAGTTGAAGGTGTTGCCGAGCCGCTTGCCCGTCTCGACGCCGGTCTTCTCGTCCTCATGGCAGAACAGGAAGTTGGTGGTCGCCACCTGCTCGTTGACGAAGGCGCCGACCGGCTCGCAGAGCTGGATGCGCCGGCGATACTCCCTGATCTTCTTCTCCTGCTCCTCGAAGCCGGCGAAGGACAGGCCGAGGCTGCCCATGCCGCGATCGGCGGCGTCGATCTCGGTGCCCGGGCTGGTGACGGCGACCCACATCGGCGGGTGCGGCTTCTGGTAGGGCTTGGGCAGGATGGTGCGCTCGGGCATCGACCAGAACTCGCCCTGGTAGGCGAAGGTCTCCTGCGTCCACATCCTGGGCAGGCAGCGCACGAACTCGTCCCAGCTCTTCTTCGTCGTATCCGGGTTGGCACGGAAGCCGCCCAGCTCGGTCCACGTCGCCGAGCGGCCGGTACCGACCTCGAGCCGGCCGCCCGACAGCAGGTCGAGCGTCGCGGTCCTCTCGGCGATCTTGATCGGGTGGTTAAACTCCGGCACGCACACCACGATGCCGTGGCCGACGCGGATGTTCTTGGTCACCATGGCGCAGGCGGTGAGGAACAGCTCCGGCGCCGAGCAGTGCGAGTACTCCTCGAGGAAGTGGTGCTCGACCGCCCAGACATGCTGGAAGCCCAGCTGGTCGGCCAGCTTCACCTGCTCCAGGCAGTTGTTGTAGACCTCGCGCTCGCGCTCGGGCGTCCAAGGCCGGGGAATGGAGATTTCATAGAAGAGGCCGAATTTCATGGCGTCCTCCCGATCCGAATCCTTGTTCTGCCCTCAACGATAGGCACCCGGACCACGCCCCGGCAACCCGCCACCACCTCCCGCTTTCGCGTGGCAGACGTGCTACGGTGACGCGCCAAACGCCCGAAGAGAGTTCCATGCATCCGACCGATTCGCACCGCCTGCACGCCCATCTGATCGGCCAGCAGGGCTCACGCGGCCTGCTCAACACGCCGTCGCTGGCGCTCGACCTGGAGATGCTGGAGCGCAACATCGCGGCCATGGCGGCCTTCGCCAGGCAGCACAACGTCTCGCTGCGGCCGCATTCCAAGACGCACAAATGCCCGGAGATCTCGCGCCGCCAGATCGCCGCCGGCGCGCTGGGCAATTGCTGCGCCAAGCTGGGCGAGGCCGAGGCGTTGACCGATGCCGGCATCGACGGGCTGCTGATCACCTCGCCGGTCGTCACGCAGCCGGCGATCGAGCGCCTGATGACGCTCAACGCCCGCGCCAAGGGGCTGATGGTCTGCGTCGACCATCCCGACAATGCCGACGCGCTGGCCAATGCCGCGAAGGCCGCGAAGCAGGTGCTGACGGTGATCATCGACATCGATCCCGGCATCCATCGCACCGGCGTGGCGACGCCCGAGGGTGTCGTTGCGCTGGCCAGGAAGATCTCGGGCCTGTCCTCGCTGCGCTACGCCGGCGTGCAGTTCTATTGCGGCCGGCACCAGCACATCGAGGACTACGCCGAGCGCCGCAAGCAGATCATCGACCGCACCGAATACCTCAAGGGCATCCTCGACCTGCTGGCGAAGGCGAACCTGAAGCCCGGCATCATCACCGGATCGGGCACCGGCACGCACCAGATCGACTGCGAGCTGGGCGTCTTCACCGAGCTGCAGGTCGGCAGCTACATCTTCATGGACCACCAGTACAACATCTGCGACCTGCGCGGCGAGAACCGGCCGACCTTCGAGCAATCCCTGCAGATCGACGCGCGCGTGGTGAGCCGCAACACGGCGGGCATGGCGACGATGGATTCGGGGCTGAAGTCGATGGCGACCGAGGCCGGTCCGCCGAAGATCCTGTCGGGCGCGGCGGAGGGCAGCACGACGCGCTTCATGGGCGACGAGCACTGCGCGGTGATCGCGCCGGACGGCCAGGAAGCGCCGGCGCTGGGCGCGCGCGTCGTGCTGGTGCCGCCGCATTGCGATCCCACGGTCAACCTCTACGACGCCTATCACATCGTCAAAGGCGAAACCCTGGTCGATATCTGGACCATCGCCGGCCGCGGCCGCTCGCGCTGATCCGGGCGCGCCAGCGTGCCGCTGGCGCCCCTAGTTGCGCGTGACGTGGGCCGAGACGCAGAGCCACGTGCCGTTCTGCCTCGCCCACACATCCGTGTAGCGGCCACGACCGGCCTTGCCGTCGGCAAGGATATAGAGCGTGCGCGCATGGATGATGGCGAAGTCGCCCATCAGGCGGATCTCGACGTCCTCGGTGCGCAGGCCGCTGATCGTCACCGGCTTGGCGGTCTGCACCAGGAAGCCGGCGCGATCGAGCAGTGAGCCGTCGGGATTCGAGCAGCGAAAATCCTGCGCCAGGATCTCGTCGAAGCGCTTCACGTCGGAATGCTGCACCGAGCGGATGTAGTCGTCATTCAGCGCCACCAGCGCGTCATAGTCGGCCTTTGCCATTGTGTCCTCCCCTGCGGGTCGACAAAATAGACTGTTAGTCTGTAAAAACAGACTGCCAGTCTGTCAAATCATGATGGAAGGATCCTGTGGACGGCAAATACGCCAAAGGCCTCGCGACACGGGCGCGGATCGTCGAGATCGCTACCGGTCTGTTCGCGTCTGCCGGCTACGACGCCACGTCCACCGAGACTGTGCTGGCCAAGGGCGGCATCAGCCGCGGCGCGCTCTATCACCACTTCAAGGACAAGGCCGCGCTGTTCGAGGCGGTGCTTGAGACAATGGAGGCGGCGATCGCCGAGAAGCTGCGTGCGGCGTCCGTCGGCATCGCCGATCCGATCGCGGCGATGCGCGCCGGCGGGGACGCCTGGCTGGCGCTCAGCCGCGATCCCGCCGTAAGGCAGATCGTGCTGATCGACGCGCCGGCGGTGCTGGGCTGGCAGAAATGGCGCGAGATCGATTCTCGCTTCGGCTTCGGCCTGATCAAGGCGGGGCTCAAGAACCTGTCCAAAGCCGGCCGCCTGCCTGGCGAAATGATCGAGCCGCTGGCCCATGTGCTGCTGGCGTCGATGATGGAGCTCGGCCTCGTCGTCGCGCGCGCCGACAAGCCGATTGCGGCAATGAAATCGTCACGCGCCGCCCTGCATCAGCTGATCGACCGGCTTCTGGGCGAGCCCGCTAGATCAGCGCCTCGCCCTTCCAGCGGCGCGACAGGGCGATCGTCGCGAGCAGGCTGATGCCGGCGAGCACCGCCATGGCGAAGAAGGCGTTGCCACCGAAGCGGGCGTAGAGCGTGCCGGACACCTGGAAGACCACGGCGATCACCAGGCCGCTCGCCAGCCCGTAGTACAGGCTCTGCGCCAGCGGCATCGCATGCGTGGGGATCGCCTGGCGCAGGAAGGCCATGGCCGCCAGGTGCGTGGCACCAAAGGTCAACGCGTGAAAGGCCTGCAGCACGATCAGGGCCGCGACGTCGGTGCCGAGCCAAGGCATTACCGTCCAGCGAATCAGCCCACCGCCGGCACCCAGCAGCAGCATGCCCACCGCGCCGAAACGTGCGGTCAGCGCGCCGCCGATCATGAACAGGCCGATCTCGACTAGCACGCTCTCGCCCCACAGCAGGCTGATCACCACGTCGTCGATGCCGGCGGCGCGCCAGGACAGCGTGCCGAAGCTGTAGAGCACGGCGTGGCTGGCCTGGCAGAAGCCGCAGGCGAGCAGGAACAGCACGAAGGACGGATTGCGCAGCAG
>CAYNOF010001207.1:0-2023 GCA_964398335.1 uncultured Rhizobiaceae bacterium | reverse complement strand
CCGGCGGCAGCGGGCCGACGAGTTCGACGCTCGGTTGAGCCATGATTTCACTGACTTGATTGAAGCCGATCTCAATTTCTCCGTCGGCAACGCTTGCATACAGCTTCCCAAGCGTTGACAGTCTCGTCCTGGGTTTCATCTCGGCAGCGATGCCCAGCCGCTCGAGCAGGCTGGCCACGTAGATGCCGCTGGCGCCCCCACCGGCCGGATCAGGGTAGGCAATCGATCGCGCGGCCAACATCGAGCGCTTGAAGGCCTCGGCCGAACTGATGTCCGGCTTCGCCGCCCCCTTGCGCACAAAGGCGCCCACGCCGACCTTCGCGATGATGACGCGTTCGCCGGCCACGATCTTGCCCTGCGCCTGCAGCCGATCGATCATCGGCACGGAGCTGATGACGATATCGGCAGCCTCGCCTTTCTGGACACGGTCCGCGACGGCGCCCGCGGTCCCGTAGGCGACCGTCAGTCTGTCGCCCGAGGATTTCTCGAAGTCCGGTACCAGGGCGTCGATTGCCGGATGCAAGGCCGAGGCGCTCAGCAGCCTGATCTCGGCGGCTCTGGCGATGGTTCCACGCGTGAAGCCGAGCAGGGCGAGTCCCGATGCGAATGTCGCAGAGGCGCCCAGAATGCCGCGCCGCTTCATGGCCACCTCCCTGCGCTTCACTCGAACCGGCCGATCTTCTCCGGCCTACAATCGCCGTCGCCCCGTTGGACGCAATGGAAAAGCGCCGAGCGTTTCCACATTGTGGACTCCGCCGGAGAGCCATGTCAGCGTGACAGCCGGCATCCCGCCGGACCATTCTGCTTGTCGAGGCGCATCTCATGGCAGCTCGTGGCCGTCGCGGTACGTCTGGGGCCGACGCGGCGTCCGTCGATCTGCCGGGAGGAACGCAGAGCATTCAGAGAGCCGTGGCGGTGTTGCGCATTCTGGCGACGGCCCGCGAAGCCGGCCTGGGTCTCACCGAGATCTCGCTGCAGGCGGAACTCACCCGCCCGACGACGCATCGCATCCTGAGCGTCCTGGTTGGCGAGGGCATCGTCGAGCAGCGACGCGGCACGCGCCGGTATGTCGTGGGCGAGCAGATACCGCTGCTGGCGCTGTCGCACCGGACACGCGATCCCCTGCTCGATATCGTCCGTCCCCACCTGAGGGCTGCCGTCGGTGAAATCGGCGACACCGGCTTTCTCACCCGCCGCACGGGGCTCGATACCATCTGCGTGGCAAGGGAACTCGGCAGCTACCCCATCCAGGTGCTCGCCTGGGATGTCGGCGAACGTCGCCCGCTTGGCGTCACCAATGCCGGCATCGCGATCCTGTCGGGCATGCAGACCGACACGGTGCGCGGCATCCTCGCCAGGAACCGACCGCGCATTTCGCGTCATGGCCTGTCGACGGACGCTATCCTGCGCGAGGTGGCGGCAGCCCGGGCGAAAGGCTTTGCCGCGCGCACGAGATCCCTGACGCCAGGCTCAGGCGCCATATCGGTCATGATCCGATCTTCGAGTGGTGCGGCTCATGGCGCCCTGACCATCACCCCGATATCGCGCCGGCTGTCGCCCAGGCGCACGGAGGAGATCACAGCGCGGCTTCGCAAGTACGCCGAGGCGATTGAAGCGGACATCCGCAAGGCGGCAGCCACACGCTCGGCGCGCAGCCGGCTTTGATGAGCAGAACCGCACGAGAGGACTCCGGCGCACCCGGTGGCGGCGCCGGCCCTCAGCCCTTGACCGACCCCGCCGTCAGCCCCGCGACGTAGTGCTCGACGAAGAACGAATAGATGATCGCCACGGGGATCGAGCCGAGCAGCGCCGCCGCCATGAGCTGGCCCCAGTAGAACACGTCGCCCTTGACCAGCTCGGCGATGGCGCCGACCGGCACGGTGCGCACCTCGGTCTTGGTCAGGAAGATCAGCGCGTAGAGGAACTCGTTCTGCGCCAGGGTGAAGGCGAAGATGCCGGCGGAGATGAAGCCGGGGCCGCACAGCGGCAGGACGATGCGCACCAGGGTCTGCAGCCGGCTGGC
>CAYNOF010001206.1:0-2796 GCA_964398335.1 uncultured Rhizobiaceae bacterium | reverse complement strand
GAGAAGCCCTCGGCAAACCAGCGGGCAGCGGCGGAGAAGCCGGCAATTTCCAGGATCGGGGGATGCAGCAGGTAGGAGATGGTGCGCGTCTCCGTCATGCACTGGTCCAGCAGATCCAGGCTCTCGGTGTAGCGGCTGTCGTTGGGATGCTCCTGGGCGAGCATGGCGAAGTTCATCTTCACGGCGGCCAGATACTGCCCCAGGCTGTCATGCAGTTCGCGGGAAAAGCGGCGGCGCTCTTCATCCTGCATTTTGGTCAGGTGATTACTCAGGGTGCGGAAGCTGGTTTCGGCGTTTTCCCGCGCGCGCAATTGCAGGGAGAGCAAGCGATAATGCAGCAATAACAAACCCAAGGCCAGGACAAAGGCAAACGCCAGCGTGAAGACGGTCCGCCGAAACGATTTCTGGAAGCGCTCCTGGCGCATGGCCAGCAATTTCTGCTCTTCCCGTCTCATTGCCTTCGAGGTCTCCGTAATTTCTGCGGAGATAGGGACAGCCTCGGCGGTCAGGGCGTCCTGCCCCCTGTCATCGTCCGGCCGGGTCTTTTCCAACGCGACTGATTTCTCGAAAAGATCAATCCGGCGCTTGACCGCATATTCCAGCCTGGCGCTCAGCTCACGATGCAGCGGATTGTCAGCGGCCAGACCGCGGATCGCTTGCAGACTTAACCCAACGATGGGCTTGCTGGCCTCGAAATCGTCGAGGAAACTGGCTTTTCCCGTGGCCAGAAATGCGGTACGGGCACGCCCGGCCTGGGCCACGGCATTGTCCACATCGCCCAGGGCAGCCTGCATTTCCAGGCTATGCACCACCCATTCCTGGCTTTGCATGAGGCTGACTATGGAAAGATAGGCACTTCCCGCGCTGATGAGGAGCAAGATGACAGCGGCGATAAACACCGCGCTGGCCTTACGACGTGGCTCCATCGGGGTCCGAGCCTCCCCCCGACGGATCGAAAACGGGGAATGGGCTGATTCGGGATCATTCTACACGGAAACTCCGCCGGCCTTGCCGACAGATATTGGGCAACAAAAACTTGGGGCCCCTCACGGGGCCCCTATTGATTTTGGATTTTCTTATGGGCTAGGGTTGCGAGCTCTTCACGGTTTTTATCACTGCCGTATTGGCAGGAGCCGCCGGATGGTTGGCAAAAAAGTTGTTGTCGTAGAGATTGCGATACAGACGCCCGGCGATCTCCGCAGCCTTGGGCCCATAAGTCGGACGGCCCCCTTGCAGGAAGACGACGGTCACGATGCGGCCCACGTCGGTCTTGGCGTAGGAAGCGAACCAGCCGAAGCGGGTGCCGGCGCGGGAGCAGGTCCCGGTCTTGCCCAGAATCTCTTCTTCGTTGAAGTTGAGACGCACGCTGCGAGCGGTGCCGTAGCTGACCGCTCCTGCCATGCCATCGGACATTTCCGGGAGGATGGGGGCAATATCCAGATGGCGCTTGATGCGTGGTTCAAAATCGGCGATCTCTTCCGCGGAACTCGGGTGCTGCAGGTAGTAGAGGGTCCCTCCGTTGGCGATGGCCGAGACCATGGCCGCCAGTTGCAGCGGGGTCATGGAGATGCCTTCCCCGAAGGAGCACATCTTGCCCACGCCGCCCAGCTTGGAAGAGATTTCGGCATCGGGATAGGTGCCGAGATGCTCGCCTTCAATCTTGTAGCCGGCCAGCTCGCCCAAACCATATTGGTGGGCATAATGGCTGACGCGCTCAAAGCCGAGCTTGCGGCCGAGGGCTTCAAAGTAGGCATTATTAGAATGCGCTAAGGCATTGGTCAGATTCATGCGGCTGCGGCTGCCCAACCGCACCTGCGTGTCTTTGGTAATCAGCCCTTCATTGAGGGCAGCCAGGGCCACCGACAATTTGATGGTGGAGCACGGTTGGGCCCCGCTGGAAAGTGCCAATTTCTGGTTCACCATGGCCAAAATGCGGCCACTGGTCGGCTCCACCGCCACCACTGTGCCGTTCATGTTGCCCAGGGCTTCGATGGCGGCCTGGCGCACGACCGGATCTTCCCCTTCCATCATGTCGCCGGCGGTGATGTCCTGCGCAAAGGAGCTGGTATAGAAACGCTCATAGCTGCGGCGCTTCTTGGTGCGCGCCACCCGCTTCTTCTTACTGACCGGGGCGTGGCTCTTGGCGAGCGTGCGCATCCGCCGCTTGGCACGGGTGTTTTCGTGCACCCCTTGCGACTTGGATTTTCCGTTAGTGAGCGCGCGAGTGTTGACCGTGGCAGCGAAGCTGCTTCCGGTGAAGACCAGAATCAGAAGAGAGCTCAGAAAAAGGAGCGCGGACCGCCGAATCGATTTCACTTCCCTTATACCGTCCCCGGACTTGAACTGCTAAACCCCGGCTTTTTTGGATTGTGTTCCCTACAATTCAAGCAAGCCTTATGCCAGTGCTCTGCGGCGCTGTGCAAAATCACTGCAACCTCTCGATACTACGAGACTTAAGATTAGATTCGCAAGTTCAAACTGGCGATCGTACAAATTTAAAAAGAAACGCTAAAAGCTATAAAAATCAAGCAATTAGGCCGATTTTCCAGGGGGCGCGACACTTTCGTAACCAGTAACCGGGGGTTACTGATTTGACACTTCTCATGGATAGAAATTTTCCCTTTTTTGCCCCAACTTCGGCTTCTCAATTTGGTCTCCCTACCCCTCGCCATTGACTGCCTATTCATTGCTCTTCCACAGAGCCTCGCCATAGCATGGCTCGGCAAGCGCAGAGTCCCGGCCATGGTAGAGCAAACCCTGTCGCACTATCGCGTTCTGGAGGAGATCGGAAGCGGC
>CAYNOF010001205.1:0-5318 GCA_964398335.1 uncultured Rhizobiaceae bacterium | reverse complement strand
CGCGCCAACGTCGAGTCCTTCGACATCGACATGCCGGTCGACCGGCTGGTCGACCTGGCGCTGAAAAGCCCGCACACGCGCCTGCCGCTCTACCGCGGCCAGGCCGAGAACGTCGTCGGCGTCATCCACGCCAAGGCGCTGTTCCGCGCCGTGCACCGCCACCAGGGGCCGCTCGACCAGCTGTCGCTGCAGGGCTTCGTCACCCAGCCGTGGTTCATCCTCGAGACCACCTCGCTGCTCGACCAGCTGCAGGCCTTCAAGCTCAGGCGCGAGCATTTCGCCGTGGTCGTCGACGAGTACGGCGCGCTGCGCGGCGTGGTGACCCTGGAGGACATCATCGAGGAGATCGTCGGCGAGATCGACGACGAGACCGACCTGCGCGTCGCCGGGGTCGAGGCGCTGGACGACGGCGGCTTCGTCTGCCTGGGCTCGGTGCCGGTGCGCGACCTCAATCGCGAGTTCGGCTGGCACCTGCCGGAGGACGTCGCCACCACCATTGCAGGGATTGTCCTGCACGAGGCACGGCGGATTCCCGACGTTGGCCAGACCTTTGCATTCCATGGTTTCCGCTTCGAGGTGCTGGCCCGCGAGGGCAATCGCATCGCGAGGCTGAAGGTGACGCCGGCGTTGCCCGCCGCGGCCCCGCCGGTATAGTCGCCGCCACTTTCTCGGAACCGTCAGACGAGCCTGCCCATGCCCTTGTCCGCGCCCGTCGCGCGCCAGCACCTGCATACGCGTCGCGTCACCTGTACCGGCTATTTCCGCGAGGACGGCCTGTTCGACATCGAAGGCCGGATCACCGACGAGAAGGCTTACGAGCACGCCAACGAATGGCGCGGCACGCTGAAGCCCGGCGACTTCGTGCACAACATGTCGATCCGCCTCACCATCGACCGCAAGATGGTGATCCACGACGTCGAGGCCTGCACCGACCACTCGCCCTACCGCATGTGTGGCGACGTCGCGCCCAACTTCAAGGCGCTGATCGGCCTGCGCATCTCCGGCGGCTTCCTCAAGGCGGCGCGCGAGCGCGTCGGCGGCACCAAAGGCTGCACGCATATCGTCGAGCTGCTGGGGCCGGTCGGCACCACGGCCTTTCAGACCATCGGCTCGGACCGGGCTGACGAGCTCAGCCGCGAGCACTGGCACAAGGAACTCGCCGCGCGCGGTGAAGCGCCGCCGCCCCAGCGCAAGCTCGAGGTCAAGGACTACCGCGCCCCGTCGGTGATGAACACCTGCCATTCCTGGGCGGAGGACAGCCCTGTGATGAAACGCTGGGCGCCGCTGTTCTACACCGGTCCGGACAGCGAGAAGGTGCGCGCCGAGGCCGAGGCGCGGGTCGAGGCGGGACTTCCGCCCGAGGCGTAGCGCCCGTACTCTCCCGGCAACAACGTTGGGAGAGAAATGCCATGACCCTCAATCGTCGGACGCTGCTGGCGTCCGCGCTCGGCGCGATGGCCGCGGGCGGCGCGACGGCACAGACCAGATGGCCGGACAAGCCGGTGAAGCTGGTGGTGGGCTTCACGCCGGGCAGCGCCACCGACGTCTCGGGCCGGCTGTTCGCGCAGAAATTCAGCGAGCTGTGGGGCCAGCCTGTCGTGGTCGACAACATCGCCGGCAATTCCGGCGCGATCGGTGTCGATCGCGTCGCCAAGGCGGCGCCCGACGGCTACACGCTGATGTGGACGGGCAATGCCGCGATCACCATCCTGCCCAGCCTGCAGAAGCTGCCCTTCGATCCGGTGAAGGATTTCGCGCACATCTCGACCACGCTGGTCACCGGCTCGGTGATCATGGTCAACAACGACCTGCCGGTGAAGACGCTGGCCGATCTCGTCGCGCACGCCAAGGCCAACCCGGGCAAGCTGAGCTACGGCAGTCCCGGCGTCGGCACGCCGCAGCACATCGCCGGCGAACTGCTGTCGAAGATCGCCGGCATCAAGATGGAGCACGTGCCCTATCGCGGCGCGCAGATGAGCGACACCATGAGCGGCGTCGTGCCGGTCGCGATCCAGAATGCGGGCGCCTCGATGCCGCTGATCCGCGACGGTCGCCTGCGCGGGCTGGCCGTGACGTCGCTCAAGCGCAGCGGTGCGGCGCCCGACCTGCCGACCGTGGCGGAGCAGGGCTATCCCGGCTTCGAGGCGGCCTCGTGGTTCGCGCTGATGGCGCCCCTGGGCACGCCGCAGGCGATCCTCGACAAGGTGCGCGACGCCTCGCTGAAGGTGCTCGAGGACAAGGAAATCCTGGCCAAGCTGCAGGCGCTGGGTCTCGACCCGGTGGGCAGCACCGGCGCGGAAACCAAGGCCCAGATCGAGAAGGACATCCCGAAATGGGCGCAGGTGATCAAGGACGCCGGCATCCCCGGCAACTGATCGTCGCGCTTACGGCTTGGCCTCTCCGGCCGACGGCACGCCCGCCGTCGGCTGGCGCGGATGAATGTGATCCTTGAAGTCCGCGAAGCCCTTCCATGCCGGCTCGACCGGCGGCTGGCCGTCGACCGGGATGTAGATCGACGGCTCGGCCAGGCTCATCTTCGGGATGTAGCGCGGGCAGTTGGGGAAGATGGCGCGCGCCTTCACGCGCACCACCATCTGCGCGCCGACGCACTGGGCCAGCAGCGCATCCTCGCGGTCGATGCTGGCCGTGCCGTTGACGCGCAGGCGGCGCGGCTTGCCGTGCAGGTCGATGAACAGCAGGCCGACATGGGGATTGACCAGCAGGTTGCCCAGGCTCTTGAACTGGCCGTTGCCGTCGTAGTCGGGAAAGGCCAGCTCGTCGTCGGCGACGACGCGCACGAAGCCGGGCTGGCCGCCCTTGAACGAGCAGTCCGGCCGGCCCTCGGCGTCGGCAGTGGCGAGGAAGAAGCAGATCGACCCGCCGATGAAGGCGCGGTCGGCTTCGCTGAAGGCGACGCGGGTGAGCTTTGCCTCGAGGCGGTCGGCGATGCGCCGGCTGTCGAAGCGGTCCTGAAGCGCGCGGTTGCCCGCGTGGTACATGATCGAGCCGGTCATTTGATGATCGCCGACTGCACCATGGTGCGGAACTGGTTGCGCAGGTAGACGCGGTCGTAGTCGTTGACCTGCACCATGTAGAGCGCCATCAGGCGGCGCTTGGGGTCGATCCAGAACAGCGTACCGGCATTGCCGGCCCAGCCGTACTCGCCCTCGGAGCCGGGCAGCGCCGCCATGCCGGTGCTCTTGCGCACCTCGAAGCCCAGGCCGAAGCCCAGCCCGGGCGGCCGGCCCGGCGCGGCGCCGACATGGTCGGCGGTCATGAAGGCCAGCGTCTGCGGGCTCAGCAGCCGCTTGCCGTGAAACGTGCCGCCATGGGCCAGCATCATCATGAAGCGCAGGTAGTCGTCGGTCGAGCCGATCAGGCCGCCGCCGCCCGATTCGAAAGCGGGCTTCACGCCGACGTCGAAGCGCGGCGTCATCGGCCGGTCCTTGCGGCTGACCGCGGGCTGCGCCGCGCGATTGAGCTTCTGCTGAGGCACCACGAAGGCGGTGTCGACCATGCCGAGCGGCTTGAAGATCATCTCCTCGAGCGCCGCGCCCAGGCTCTTGCCGGTGACCACCTCGACGATGCGGCCCAGGATGTCGACCGACACGCCGTACTCCCAGCGCGTGCCGGGCGAGAAGCGCAGCGGCATCGTGGCGACGCGCTTGGCGAATTCCTCGGTGCTGACGCTGCGATCGCCGATCTTCGCCTCGATATACGCCTTGTTGACCAGCGAGTCGCCGCGCGTGCCGTAGATCAGGCCCGAGGTGTGGCGCAGCAGGTCGTGCACCGTCATCGCCCGCTGCGGCGCCACCAGCTCGAGCACCGGCTTGCCGTCGGCATCCTTCTTCTCGACGCCGACCTTCATGTCGGCGAATTCCGGGATGTAGCGCGAGACCGGATCGTCGATCTGCAGCTTGCCTCGCTCGACCAGCATCATGACGGCGACGCTGACGATCGGCTTGGTCATGGAGTAGATGCGGAACAGCGAGTCCGGCTTCATCGGCTCGCCCTTGTCCTTGTCGCGCATGCCCAGCACGCGGTGCCAGGCGACCTTGTCGTCGCGCACCACCACCATGATCGCGCCCGGCAGCAGGCCCTTCTCGATATGGTCCCTGGTCATCGCCTCGAGCCGCGCGAGCTGCTCGCTCGACAGGCCGACGTCTTCCGGCTTCGCCGCGTTCGGCAACAGCGTCTCGGCCGCCGACGGCGCCAACGGTGCAAGCGCCAGCAACGCGGCAAGCAGTGCCGCCTTCAATCGCCTGGACATTGCTTCCTCCCGGGTACGGGTCCTACTTGATGCTGTTCTGATTGCGGCGTCCGCCGCTGTAGGGCATCTGCTGCGTGCGCCCGATGCCGACGATGGCGCAGCCGCCATCCTCGCTGCAGGCCTTGTTCTTCGAGCAGATCGTGCCGCCGCCGCAATCCTGGAAGTAGGCGGGATTCATGCAGCGTCCCGAGCTGCTGCAGATGCGGCCTTCCTCGCAGCGGAAATTGCCGCATTGGGGCCCGGTGGGCGGGCCGCCGCCGTCGCAGGTTCCCTTCGCGTCGTTGCATGTCGAGCCGGGCGGACAGATCGAGCCGTTGCGGCAATCCGAGTAGGAAACCGGCGAGCACGAGCCCGGCTTGTACTGATGCTCGCGAAAGCCCGGCTCGCACCAGATGCCCGACGAGGTTCGGATACTGCCCGGCGGCGCCTCGACGATCACCCCGCATTGGCCGCCCTTCAGGCAGGCATTGCCGTCAGGGCAGTAATTGCCGTTGCGGCAATCGACCTCCGCGGAAGCCGATATGGACAAGCTGATCGACGCGGTCAGCGTCATCAAAGCCACGATGACCGAGCGGGCAAGACGGGACATTGCACAACTCCTGTATCAGCGAGCCGAGCCACGTTAGCTCAGCTCGCCAGCGCAATGAAGATCAGGATCATGCCGACATAGGAGATCAGGAAGGCGCCGGTGCGCAGCCAGGGAATGCCGGCGATGTAGGCGGCGGCATGCGCGACGCGGCCCCAGAAGAAGAGCTCCGCGCCGATCGCCGTGCCCTGGCCGAACTTGCCGGTGACCGCGCCGACGATGATCAGCGCAGCGAAGGGCACGAGGTTCTCGACCATGTTGGCGTGCGCGCGCCGCGCCCGGCCGATCCAGCCCTCCAGCGCCGGGAAGTCCTCGCGGTTGCCGACGATCGTCGGAATGCCGAGCTTGAGCACCAGCGCGGTGGTGTAGGGCACGGTGAGCACCAGGCAGAGCGCCGCGCTCAGCGCCAGAAACAGCAACTCGATCTGCATCACAGTCCCTCCGTGCTGTCGTGAGGCGAAG
>CAYNOF010001204.1:0-6355 GCA_964398335.1 uncultured Rhizobiaceae bacterium | reverse complement strand
CACAATCACCCCGCCCAGGATCTGCTGCCCGGTCGGGTGGATGCCGAAGGCCATCGAGATCAGCACGGCGAAGACCGGCACGGCGTTCTGCCACAGCGAGCCGGCGGCGATGCCCAGCCGGCTCACGCCGATGTTCCAGGTCACGCCGCCCACCGCGGTCGCCAGCACCGAGATGACCAGAAGCATCGCCACCGCCTCGACGCCGGGCTCGGTATTGGGCGGCCCGGCGATTCCGGCGAGGCGGCAGAGCGCCCACAGCGCCAGGCTGCAGCCCACGGCGGAGAGCGTCGAGACATAGGTGCGGCGGACCTGGGTCTCGCCCGGTGCGAACCATTTCTGGGCGGCCAGCGAGTAGAGCGCCCAGAAGATGATGCTGAGCGCGATCAGCGGCTCGCCGCCCTGCAGGACGAAGCCCTGGCCGCCGGCATCAGCGCGGCCGAGCACCGCGATGGCCCCGCCGATCGCCGTCAGCAGGGCCGCGACCCAGAAGCCCTTGTCGAAGGGCGTGCCGTTCAGCGCCCGCAGGAAGAGCGCGGTGTAGACCGGCGATCCCACCATCACGGCGGCGGCGGTGATGGTGTTGGTGTAGCGCAGCCCCAGATTGTAGACGACCAGGAACAGGCTGATGCTCAGGCCGAGCAGCACGAAGCGACCGAACGGGATCGGGATCGCCAGGGCACGGCCGCCCTCGGTCGCCAACACGATCGCCGCCAGCGCCACCGCGCCGAATCCGACCCGCCAGACCTGCATCCAGTAGGGATCGAAGGTGCGGAACAGCACGGCCGTCACCGGCATGTTGGCGCCCCAGAACATCGAGGTGACGAGAAACGCCACGAGACCGATCAGCGCGTGGCGAGGACCCGCGTTCATGCGCGCGCCCGCGCGAACTGCCGCGTCTGCATGTGGAGGATGCCCGCCAGCACGACCACGCCACCCAGCACCTGCAGCGCGGTCGGCGGCCGGCCCAGCACCCACGACGTCAGCACCGCCACGACGGGCGCGGCGTTCATGTGCAGCGAGGCGATCGGCAGCGACAGCCGGCTGACGCCGTAGTTCCACAGCAGCACCGCGACGGCGACGCCGAAGACGCAGATCCAGACGAGGTAGCCGATGCTGAGCGGGCTGATCGTGTCTGGCAGCCCGCCGGCGAGGCCGGCGCCGTAGATCGCGGCATAGCCCGCGACCATCCACAGGCCGGCGACGGTGGAGGTGATGGCGCTCAAGCCGATCTGGCCGCGATCGCCCAGCCATTGCTGGGCGCGGATCGAATACCATTGCCAGCAGAGCTGGGCGACGAGCAGCAGCGGTTCGCCGCCCTGGAAGCCCAGGCCGCGCTCGGCGAAGCCCGGCGCACCGATCACGACCAGCGCCGCGCCGGCGAGGCTGAGCGCCAGCGCGACGGGAAAGCCCGGCGCCGGCCGTGCGCGCAGCATCACCCAGGCCATGACGGTGGCGATCACCGGCCCGGTGTTGAGCACGATCGCCGCCGTCACCGGATGCGCGTGGCGCACGCCGAAGGTGAACAGCGTCGAGAAGGCGCTCATCGCCAGGCCCAGCGCGATGAGCTGGCCGGCCCTCATCGGCCTGGGATCGCGACGCGGCGCCGCCGCCAGCATCCACGCCAGCCACAGTACCGGCAGGCCCAGCACGTAGCGCAGCGCCGAGAGCAGCCAGAGGTCCATGACCTCGGTCAGCTCCTTGAGGATCGGCGTCATCGAGCCCCAGATCAGGCAACAGCCCATCAGGCCGGCCGATGCCAGCAGCATGGTGCTTCGACTCATCGGGAGCGCCGGCGTTCCCAGAAAGATGTCAACGCGCCGCGATCTCCTCGAGCACCGGCAGGATGAAGCTGCGGAACAGCGGCGGGTTCTCGCTCATCGGGAAGTGGCCGAGCCCCTTCATGATGGTGATCTTCGCGCCGGGCACGGCCTTGCCGACCTCCAGCGTGTACTCGGGTTTGCATGAATAATCGTACTCGCCGGTCAGCAGGTAGAGCGGGCACTTGCCCGTGTCGATGCGATGCAGCCGATCCTGCAGGTCGCCGTCGACCGTGTAGAAATGCAGGTCGCCGTAGAAGATGCCCGGCCCGCCCTGCATGTAGTGCCACAGCGTTTCCCAGCGCTCGGCCTCGGGACCGGTCGGCGCCATCAGGCCCGACACCGCACCGAGCGCGGCCTCGCTGTGATCGGCCTCGGGATGATTGAGCCACGCGATGTCGTAATAGGCGCTGGGCGTCGCCGAGGATTGCAGGCCGATGATCGCGCGGAAGACGTGCGCATGATCGGCCGCCAGGCCCAGCACCACGCGCCCGCCGATCGAGCAGCCCATCACGACAGGCCTGTCGAGCTCCAGCGCCTGGGCCACCGCGACGATGATGTCGATGTAGAACTCGCGCGTGAGCTTGTACTCCTCGCGATGGAAGCCCTGCGGCGGCGAGGACTTGCCGTGCCACGGCAGGTCGAAGGCGATCACGCGATACTTCGAGGTGATCGCCGCGTCGTTCATCAGCGCGCGGTACTGGCGTCCGTCGGCGCCGGCGGTGTGCAGGCAGAGCAGCGGGATGCCCTGCCCCGCTTCCTCGACATAGAGCCGGTAGTCGCGGCCCTTGAAGGCAAAGCGCAGGTAGCGGCCGGTGATCGGTTCGAACTCGACGCTCATGCCGCACCCGCCTGTCCGCGCAGCGCGCCCAGCACGCCCTTCACATACATGATGCGCGCCCAGAACTGGCGCAGATCGCCTTCGGCGCGCAGCTCGCCCTGGCGCATCAGGCCGAACAGGTCCTGGTAGTACGGCGGCGGCACGGATTGCCAGAAGCGCTTCCAGCCATCCTCGCCGCAGCGCAGCGCGAAGCTGTAGGCGGGCATGCGGAACGGTCCCTTGTCGACGCGCGCGACCTTGCCGTCGTCGATGTGCAGCAGCCATTCCTGCGCGCCGACGGCGACCAGGAAGCTCGTGTGCAGCCCGCGCCCGCGGTACTGCAGCATGGCGTCCGCGTTCACGAGCTGGGGCAGACGATCGAGCATGCCTTCTTCCTCCCGGGCCGCCGGGTCGAGCCGGCGGCGCGCCACTCTACGTCACGAGAAGTCGATGTCCACGGCGATGCTCAGCCGATCTCCGCCGGCTGTTGCAGCCGTGCCGTGCGTCCGCGCCGCAGCGAGCGGGTTTCCCACGCCGCCACCACGACCAGCACGGCCGACGTCGCGGCCCCCAGCACCAGCGGCCCGGCGACCAGCGGCAGCGCGATCAGCGCCGCCAGCAGCGCCAGCCCGACGAGGTGCGACAGCGGCAGGCGGCCGGCGATCACGCGCTTGAAGAAGATGTTGCCGATCAGATAGAACGCCGGGCCGCCCAGGGTGACGATGGTCGTCGCCAATTCGGTATGGCCCAGCGGATGCGCGATGATCAGCTCGTCGGACACCGCCGCGAGGATGATGCCGGCGACGATCGGCAGGTGCGCGTAGGTGTAGGCGACGCGGGCCAGGCGGCCGGGGTCGGCCGAATGCACGATGTGGGCGGTGCCGCGTTCCGCGCCGGTGTCGAAATAGATCCACCACATGGCGATGCTGCCGACCAGGGCGGCGACGAAGGCGCCGATGGTGGCGGCATCGAGCGGCAGCTTGGCCAGGGTGGCGCCCACGACCACGATCGATTCGCCGAGCGCGATGATGACGAAGAGCGCGCAGCGCTCCGCCATATGCGCGCCCTCGACGTCCCAGTCGGCGGTCGTCGAACGCCCCAGGCCAGGCGTCCAGAAGCCGACGATCGGCGACAAATACTCGACGCCCAGCGCCGCCGCCCACAGGATCAGCCGCATGTCGTCGTGCGCCAGGCCGCCGGCGACCCACAGCACGCCCGACGCCGCCAGCCAGGCGGTGATGCGCTGAAAGTTGCGGTAGTTGCCCGGTGATGAGCGCCGCAGCGCCCATACCACGAAGAGGCTGCGGCCGACCTGCATGGCGGCGAACACGATGCCGAACAGCAGCCCCTTGTGGGCGAACGCCTCGGGCAGCGCCGAGGACAGCAGCAGGCCGGCGATCATCAGGGCGAAGATCAGCAGCCGCACCGGCGGGCGCTCGGGATCGAGCCAGTTGGTGACCCAGGAGGTGTAGATCCACACCCACCACACCGCCAGCAGCAGCATGCCGACCTGCACGGCGCCGAGCACCGAGAGATGCTCGAGCAGGGTGTGCGAGAGCTGCGTGACGGCGAAGACGAAGACCAGGTCGAAGAACAGCTCGACGAAGGTGACCTTGGCGTGGCCATGCGCATCGCGCACGCGCAGCAGGTCGCCGGGTTCGTCGCGCATGGATCGCAACCTAGTCGAAGACGACGACACCGCGGGCCACCTCGCCGCCCATCATGGCGCGGAAGCCCTCGTTGATCTCGTCGAGCCTGTAGGTGCGGCTGATCAGGCCGTCGATGTTGAGTCGCTTGTTCATGTAGTGGTCGACCAGCACCGGGAAGTCGACATTGGGCCGCACCGAGCCGTAGAACGTGCCGGAGATCGTCTTCTCGGTGAACACCATGTTCAGCGGCGAATAGGCCGCGCGCATGGTCGCGGCCGGCACGCCCACCGTCACCGCATGGCCGGCAGGTGCCAGCGCGTCGAAGGCCAGCGCCTGCGTCTTGTCGATGCTCACCGCGTCGAAGGCATAGTCGACGCCCAGGCCGCCGGTGAGTTCCTTGATGCGCTTGACCGCGTCTTCCTTGGTGCTGTTGACCGTGTCGGTCGCACCGAACTTGCGCGCCATCTCCAGCTTGTTGTCGAGCAGGTCGCAGGCGATGATCTTGCGCGCGCCGCTCAGCATCGCACCCTGGATGGCGTTCAGCCCGACGCCGCCGCAGCCGATCACCAGCACCGTCGAGCCGGCCTCGATCCTGGCGTGCCGCGTCACCGCGCCGACGCCCGTGGCGACGCAGCAGCCGACCAGCGCCGCCTGCGGCCAGGGCATGTCCTTGCGGATCGGCACCAGCATCTCGGCCGGCACCACGACGTGCTCGCTGAAGGTGCCGATGCGCGCCATCTGGTTGACGCCGGTGGTGCCCTGCGAGAGCCGCAGGGTGCCGTCGAACAGCGCCGATGGCGGCGAGTTCAGCCGGCCGATGCACAGCACCGTGCGGCCCGCCGTGCAGTAGCGGCAGCGTCCGCAATGCGGCCGGAACGAGAAGACGACGTGGTCGCCCGGCTTCACCGAGGTGACGTCGGACGCGACTTCCTCGACGACGCCCGCGGCCTCATGGCCGGGCACGACGGGCAGCGGCGTCGGCCAGTCGCCGTTCATCACGTGCCAGTCGCTCTGGCAGACGCCCGAGGCCTTCATCTTCACCCGCGCCTCGCCGGCCTTGGGCGGCGCGAGGTCGAGCTCGACCACCTGCAGCGGCTTGTTGACCTCGAACAGCACGGCGGCTCGCGTCTTCATGGCTCCCTCCACCTTATCGGCGCATGCGCGTGGCTTCGTAACCCGCCGCGGCGACATCCGGATAGACGTTCGTCTTCGCACTCGACACCCGCGCCACCAGGACCTGCGGCCGGGTGAGGCACAGATCGAGAATGGCGTGCACCAGCGTTTCCTGCAGGTTGAAGCGCCTGACCTTCACCAGCGTCACCACGCCGTCGCGCACGAAATCGTAGTCGAGCACGTTGGCGATGTCGTCGGCGAGGTCGGCCTTGGGCGCTTCGACCCACAGATCGATGTTGATCAGCAGCGGCTGCGGCCCGGTCTTCTCGAAATCGTGGATGCCGATATTGGCCATCACCTGGATATCGCGCAGGAAGATGCGGCGCGTCTGCCCGTCGCGCCGCAGCAGGTCGGCGGCGATGTCGTCGCCGTTCATTTGCTGCCGGTCCTCTTCGCCCGCGGATCGAAGGCGATGTCGCGGGGCCGGCCGGTGAGATGCTCGCCGCTGTCGACGATCAGCGTGTCGCCGGTGAAGGACGGCGTCGCCAGGATGAAGCGCAGGGCGCGCACGAGATCCCCGGGCTCGACGCCGACACCCAGCGGATTGGCGGTGTGCTGTCGGCGGAAGCGCTCGTCGGTCTGCTTGCCGCTGCGCATGGTCAGGCCCGGCGCGATGCCGGCGACCCGCAGGCGCGGCGCGAAGGCCTGCGCCAGAAGCGTCGTCAGACCCTGCAGCCCGATCTTGCTCAGCGAGTAGGTCAGGAAATCCGGGTTCAGGTTCCAGAGCTTCTGGTCGAGGATATTGACGATCACGCCGGTCTCGCCGTCCGGCAGCTGCCGCGCCACCGCCTGCGCCAGCAGCATCGGGGCGCGCAGGTTGACCGCCATGTGCCTGTCGAACAGCTCGGCGCCGGCAGGTGGTGCTGCGTCAAAGGCGAACAGCGAGGCGTTGTTGA
>CAYNOF010001203.1:0-9005 GCA_964398335.1 uncultured Rhizobiaceae bacterium | reverse complement strand
CAGCAGCCACAGGCGTTTGCGCTTGGGCTTCACGATTTCGCTCCACGCCGGTCGAGGCCACGCTCGCGCAATTCACGGCGCACGCGCGCGCGGGCCAGCAGCGACAGCAGGGTCACCCCGCCGAGCGCGACCAGCGCCGCGGCATAGGCCGGCCAGACATAGGCGGCATAGCCGCCCATTGCGAAGAAGCCGTTCACGGATATCCCTGCCTGCCCCTGAAGCGGGCGGAATATAGGGGGACGGACCGCGGCTGTCGCCCCGATCGCCGCGACATACACGCTCACTGCGCCGCCAGCGCCGCCATCTCCAGGCGGCGGCGGCCGATCTCGGTCTCGGTGCGCATCAGCACCAGGGTGACGAACAGCATCAGGAACGCCACCCCCATCACCAGCAGCGGGATCAGGATGCTGGGATGGATGGACGGGCCGCCGAGCTTCACGACCGAAGCCGGCTGGTGCAGCGTGTTCCACCAATCGACCGAGAACTTGATGATCGGCAGGTTGATCACGCCGATCAGCGCCAGGATCGCCGCCGCCTTGTCGCCCCGCTCGGGCGAGTCGAAGGCGCGGCTGAGCGCGATATGGCCGAGGAACAGGAAGAACAGCACCAGCATCGAGGTCAGCCGCGCGTCCCACACCCACCACGTGCCCCACATCGGCCGGCCCCAGAACGAGCCGGTGACCAGGCAGGTGGCGGCGTAGGCCGCACCGACCGGCGCGGCGGCGCGCGCCATCAGCGCGGCGAGCGGATGCTTCCACACCAGCAGCGCGGCGCCGAGCGCGGCGAGCAGGGCGTAGCCTGCCATCGACCACCACGCCGTCGGCACGTGCACGAACATGATGCGCACGGTGTCCTTCTGCTGATAGTCGGGCGGCGCCACGAACAGCGCCATGTAGAGCCCGACCAGCAGCAGGACCGCCGTGACTGCGGCGCACCACGGCAGCGCCCGCGCGCTGAAGCGCTGGAAGCGCGCCGGATTGGCCAATGCGTGCATGCCCGCCATGAACGCGATCCTCGTCCGCCTATTCCGTCCTGTCTATTCGACGGCCTGCCGCAGCGCCGCCGCCATCGCCCACGGCGTGCTCGCCAGCGCCACCAGGAAGAACGCCGCCAGCAGCACCAGCGAATTGCTTGTGCCCTCACCGCCAGCCAGGGCCTCGACCGCGCCGACACCGAAGATCAGCACCGGCACCGCCAGCGGCAATACCAGCAGCGCCATCAATGCGCCGCCTCGCCGCGCGCCCAGGGTCAGCGCCGCCCCGAGCCCGCCCAGGAGCGACAGGCTGGGCGTGCCCAGTAATAACGATACGCCCAGCACGACGATTTGCGATGCATCAAGCCCGAACAACAATCCCAGCGCGGGTGACATCAGCGTGAGCGGCAGGCCGCCGGTCAGCCAATGCGCCAGGCACTTGGCCAGCGCCGTCAGCTCCAGCGGCAGCGGCGCCAGCGCCAGATGCTCCAGCGAGCCGTCCGCGAGGTCGTCGGCGAACAACCGGTCGAGCGACAGCATGGCCGCGAACAGCGCCGCCACCCACAGCACCCCCGGCCCGATGCGTTTCAGCACGAGCGGCTCCGGGCCGACGCCCAGCGGGAACAGGCTGGCCGCCAGCAGGAAGAACGCCAGCACCAGCAACACATCGCCGGGCCGCCGCCAGACCATCAGCAGGTCGCGTGCGACGAGATGGCCGAACCGGGTCACGCCCACTCCTCCGCCAGCGAGTCCGCGGTGGGCGCGAACGCGCCGAGGTCGATCGGGCGGGCGTTGGGGATGTGGATGTCGCCGTGGGTCGAGATCACTGCCAGGCCGCCGCCTTTCATGTGCTCGCGCAGGGTGAGGTGCAGGGCGGCGCGGGAGGGCTCGTCGAGGCCGGAGGCGGGCTCGTCGAGCAGCCAGATCGGCGCGCCGCTCAGCATCACCCGCGCGAGCGCGGCGCGGCGGCGCTGGCCGGCGGAGAGGTAGCGGCCCGGGCGGTCGGCGAGGGTGGTCAGGTCGAAGCGGCTCAGCGCGTGGTCGAGGCTGCCGGGCTTGCCCTTGCGCAGGATGTGGGCACTGGTGAGAGACTCGCGCACCGTCAGGTCGGATTTGATCGCGTCGGCATGGCCCAGCCAGGCCAGCGCCTGGCGCCAGGCATCGGGCTGCTCGGCGACCTCGATTCCGGTCCAGGTCAGGCTGCCGCGCAGGCGCGGGGTGAGCAGCGCCAGCAGGCGCAGCAGGCTGGATTTGCCCGAGCCGTTGCGGCCGGTCAGCAGCAGCGCCTCGCCCTGCTCCAGCCCGAAGCCGAGGCCGGTGAAGACCAGCCGGCCGCCGCGTCGGCAGGCGAGATTTTCGGCGTGGAGGGCGGGCATGCGGCGGAGTGGCTCAGGGCTCGTTTTCTGAGCTATTCGTAGCACGCCGAAGCTGTCCCCAAGCGCCCGAAAAGGCTTCGGGAATCGGGGCCCCATGGTATAGTTCCAGACCGTTTCCAGCGGCAGGCGCGCGGCCCGCCGCGCCCGTGTTTCGAAGGCGCCGGACGACTGAGGTCGTTGCCCCGTGACGAAGCGGTCCCGATCCCTCCCCTGGGGTCCTCAACGTCGTCATACGGGCGGTCACTTCGACCATGAAACTCACGATTGAACGGGCCGCTTTGCTCAAGGCCCTGGCCCATGTGCAGAGTGTCGTCGAGCGGCGCAACACCATCCCGATTCTTTCCAACGTCCTGCTCAACGCCCAGAAGGGCAAGCTGACGCTGTCGGCCACGGACATGGACCTCGCGGTCACGGAATCGGTCGAGGCGACCGCCAGCAAGACCGGCTCGGTCACGGCGCCGGCGCATACGATGTACGAGATCGTGCGCAAGCTGCCCGACGGCTCGCAGGTCGAGATCGAGACCGGCACCAACAGCGACCTCACCATCCGCGCCGGCCGTTCGCGCTTCACCCTGCAATGCCTGCCGGTGAGCGACTTCCCGGTCATGAACGAAGGCGACCTGCCGCACAAATTCCAGCTCGCCGCGACCGACCTCAAGAGCGTCATCGATCGTACGCGGTTCGCGATCTCGACCGAGGAGACGCGCTACTACCTCAACGGTATCTACTTCCACGCCGCGAAGTCGAACCAGGTCGACGTGCTGCGCGGCGTCGCCACCGACGGCCACCGGCTGGCGCGCGTCGAGCTGCCGCTGCCCAAGGGCGCGAGCGACATGCCCGGCGTGATCGTGCCGCGCAAGACCGTCACCGAGCTGCGCAAGCTGATCGACGAGGTCGAGGGCACGGTCGAGATCGCGCTGTCGGAGACCAAGATCCGCTTCGCCTTCGCGCGCGTCGTGCTGACCTCGAAGCTGATCGACGGCACCTTCCCCGACTACGAGCGTGTGATCCCGGCGGGCAACGACAAGGAGCTCACGGTTCCCTGCAAGGAATTCGAATCCGCCGTCGATCGCGTCTCGACGATCTCGACCGAGAAGTCGCGCGCCATCAAGCTGTCGGTGGGCAAGAACGGGCTCACGCTCTCGGCGACCAGCCCGGATGCCGGCAGCGCCACCGAGGAGCTCGAGGTCGGCTACGACGCCGCGCCGCTGGAGATCGGCTTCAACTCGCGCTACCTGCTGGACATCACCCAGCAGATCGGCGGCGGTGACGCGCGCTTCCTGATGTCCGATGCCGGCTCGCCCACCATCGTGCGCGACGCCGCCGACGACAGCGCGCTCTACGTGCTCATGCCGATGCGGGTATGAACGGCGGCGCGATCCACGCCCTCGCTCAGTCGTCCGCATCCGCTCCGCCGCCGATGTCGGCGGCCGTTGCTGGTGCCATGGTCATACGGCAATTGCGGCTCACGGAGTTCCGCAACTACAGCCGCCTGCGATTGGAGCTCGAGCCCGCGCCGGTCCTGCTGGTCGGCGACAACGGCGCGGGCAAGACCAACCTGCTCGAGGCGGTCTCCTTCCTGACCCCCGGCCGCGGCCTGCGCCGCGCGAAGCTGGACGAGGTCGGCCGCCGCGCACGCAACGGTGAGACCGCAGTCGCCTCGCCCTGGGCAGTCGCCGCGATGCTCGACCTGCCCGAGGGCCGCGTCGCCATCGGCACCGGGCTGGAGGCGCTGCCGGCGGCCAATGGCGAGGGCGAAGGCACCTCGATGCGCCGCGCCGTACGCATCGACGGCCGCAACGCGCCCAGCCAGCTCGCTTTGGGCCAGCACGTGGTGGCGATCTGGCTGACGCCGCATCTCGACGGGCTGTGGACCGGCGGCCCGGGCGATCGCCGGCGCTTCCTCGATCGCATGGTCGCGGCCTTCGATCCCAACCATGCCGGCAGCGTCGCCGCCTACGAGCAGGCGATGCGCCAGCGCGCCCGGCTGCTGGCGGAAGGCAAGCTCGACCCGCATTGGCTGACTGCGCTGGAAGACACCATGGCGCGCCACGGCGTGGCCCTGACGGTGGCCCGGCTCGACCTCGTGGCCCGTCTCGACCAGGTGGCGCGGCTGGGCGTCGGGCCCTTTCCACGGGCCGCCCTGGCGCTGTCTGGCGAGGTCGAGGGCTGGGTTGCCGGCATGGCCGCGCTCGATGCCGAGGACCGGCTGCGCGAGCGGCTGGCGGGGCAGCGCCGGATCGACGCCGATGCCGGCACGACGACCATCGGGCCGCACCGTTGCGACCTTGTGGTTCGTCATCTGGATCGCGATATACCAGCGGCGCAGGGCTCGACCGGCGAGCAGAAAGCCGTGCTCGTGGCGATCGTGCTGGCGCATGCCAGGCTGGCCGCGATCGCGCGCGGCAGGCCGCCGCTTCTGCTGCTGGACGAGATCGCCGCGCACCTGGATTCGACCAAGCGGGCGGCCTTGTTCGACGAGATCGAGGCGCTGGGCTCGCAGGCCTGGATGACCGGCACCGACGCCGAATTGTTTTCAACCCTGCGCGGGCGCGCGCAGTTCTTCCGCGTGGCTACGGGCGAGCTTTCGCCGGGCTGACGCGACGGACAGGATCGAATGAGCGAACCGACTGACGACACGCCGCGGCCAGATGCCGTGCCCAACGGCGCCGTGGACGACAACGGCGACGATTACGATGCCGATTCGATCAAGGTGCTGCGCGGGCTCGATGCCGTGCGCAAGCGGCCGGGCATGTATATCGGCGACACCGACGACGGCACCGGCCTGCACCACATGGTCTACGAGATCGTCGACAACGCGATCGACGAGGCGCTGGCGGGCTATTGCGACCTCGTCGAGGTGACCCTGCAGGGCGACGGCTCGGTCATGGTGCGCGACAACGGCCGCGGCGTGCCGGTCGGCATCCACACCGAGGAGCAGGTCTCGGCGGCGCAGGTGATCTTCACCCAGCTGCATGCCGGCGGAAAGTTCGACCAGAATTCCTACAAGGTGTCGGGCGGCCTGCACGGCGTCGGCGCCGCGGTGGTCAACGCGCTGTCGGAGAAGCTCGAGCTGCGCATCTGGCGCGACGGCAAGGAGCACTTCATCGAGTTTGCCCACGGCGACGCCGTGGCGCCGTTGAAAGTCGTCGGCGACGCCAACGGCAAGCGGGGCACCGAAGTCACCTTTCTCGCCTCGACCGAGACTTTCACCAGCGTGGAATACGATTTCGCCACGCTGGAGCACCGCCTGCGCGAACTCGCGTTCCTGAACTCCGGCGTCAACATCCTGCTCTCGGACATGCGTCACGCCGTCGAGAAGCGCGAACAGATGATGTATGACGGCGGCGTCATCGAGTTCGTCAAATCTCTTGACCGCAACAAGAAGGCGATGGTGCCGGATCCGATCATGATCCGCGCCGACATGAACGGCATCAATGTCGAGGCCGCGCTGTGGTGGAACGACAGCTACCATGAGAACGTGCTCTGCTTCACCAACAACATCCCGCAGCGCGACGGCGGCACGCACCTCGCCGGTTTCCGCGGCGCGCTGACGCGGCAGGTCAACGGCTATGCCGACGCCATCGCCCGGAAGGAAAAGATCGCGCTGACCGGCGACGACTGCCGCGAAGGCCTGACCGCCGTGCTGTCCGTGAAGGTGCCCGACCCGAAATTCTCATCGCAGACCAAGGACAAGCTGGTGTCCTCGGAAGTGCGCCCGGTGGTCGAGAACGTCATCAACGAGGCGCTTGCCGCCTGGTTCGAGGAACATCCGACCGAAGCGAGACTCATCGTCAACAAGGTGGTGGAAGCCGCAGCCGCCCGCGAGGCCGCGCGAAAAGCGCGCGAACTGACGCGGCGCAAGGGCGCGCTCGACATCGCGTCACTCCCCGGCAAGCTCGCCGACTGCCAGGAACGCGACCCGGCGAAGTCCGAACTGTTCATCGTGGAGGGCGATTCGGCCGGCGGCAGCGCCAAGCAGGGCCGCAACCGCGAATTCCAGGCCGTGCTGCCGCTCCGTGGCAAGATCCTGAACGTCGAGCGTGCGCGCTTCGACAAGATGTTGTCGTCGGAACAGATCGGCACGCTGATCACCGCGCTCGGCACCGGCATCGGCCGCGAGGATTTCGATCTCGGCAAGCTGCGCTATCACAAGATCATCGTGATGACCGACGCCGACGTCGACGGCGCGCATATCCGCACGCTGCTGCTGACGTTCTTCTTCCGCCAGATGCCGGCGCTGATCGAAGCCGGGCATCTCTATATCGCGCAGCCGCCGCTCTACAAGGTGACCCGCGGCAAGTCCGAGCAGTATCTGAAGGACGAGCGCGCGCTGGAAGATTATCTGATCGAGACCGGGCTTGACGACTGCGTGTTCAAGCTGGCCAGCGGCGAGGATCGCAGCGGCCGCGATCTGCGGGCGCTCGTCGAAGATGCCCGCGTCATCCGCAACGTGCTGCACAATCTGCACAGCCGCTACAACCGCAAGGTCATCGAGCAGGCCGCGATCGCCGGCGTGCTCAATCCGAAGGTAACCGGCGATCCCGCCACTGCAACCGCCGCCGCCGACTATATCGCCAAGCGGCTGGACGCGCTGGCCGACGAGGTCGAGCGCGGCTGGAGCGGACGCTTCGCCGAGGGCGAAGGCTTTTTCTTCGAGCGCACCGTGCGCGGCGTCAGGGACGTCGCCGTGATCGACGATGCGCTGCTCGGCTCCGCCGATGCCCGCAAGCTCGACGAATACGCCGCGACACTGCAGGAAGCCTATCCACGGCCCGGCCTTCTGCGCCGCAAGGACATAGAGACCGCGATTCACGGTCCGGTCGGCCTGTTCGAGGCGGTCACCGACTCGGGGCGCAAAGGCTTGGCGCTGCAACGCTACAAAGGTCTCGGCGAGATGAACCCGGACCAGCTCTGGGAGACCACGCTCGACACCAACGAGCGGTCGCTGCTGCAGGTGAAGATCAAGGAGGTCGACGAGGCCGACGACATCTTCACCAAGCTGATGGGCGATGTGGTGGAACCGCGCCGCGAATTCATCCAGGACAACTCGCTCAGCGCCAACGTGGACGTGTGAGCCCACGCTGCCCGCGACCGCGCCCCGTGCTATCCTGTCCCTGCGGCGCCCTCTGCCTTTTTGCTCGACGATGCCGACCGGTCGGTCCATTCGGAAACACGGCGTTCGAGATCCCCGAGATTTTGCCGCATCTGCTCCAGCGAAAAGCCCAGCGCGAAAAAACGCTCGGTCATGTCGCCCGGCAGTCCGCGCGTCAGCCCCTCGCGGCGCATCGCGGCGACTTCCGCGGCATAGGCCTCCAGCGCCGTCTGCACCGGCAGAAACGCGGGCGCTCCGGCGTCAAGCCGCAGCGCCTCGGCGGAGGCCTTCAGATAACTGGTCATGGCCTCGCTGAGCCTCGCGAGGGGCTGCGCCAGCCGCGTCTGAAGATTGACCGGCAGCGGGGTCACCGTGGCGCGCCCGATCATCACGACATCGTGCCGCAGCCGCAACACGGTTCGCAACAGCGGGCCCGTATCCGGCCCATGCGACAGCCGGGCCGAGCGTTCGCGTTCGGCCTCGGCGCCAATCGCGTTCAGATCGCTGATGGCATGCCCTATTCCGTCCTGGAGCGCGTGGAGCGTGTCGTTGTCGCGGCCGCGGGTGAGGCCCGCGAGCAATTCCTGCAGGGCGTCGGCAAGGAGGTTCAACACGCGCGCAGCATTGACGCGAATCTGGCCGTAGGCGCGCGACGGCAGCACCAGAAACGACACCAATAGCCCGGTGACAGCTCCCACGGTCACCTCCAATATGCGGTCGATGGCGGATTCGAGCGGCGACATCTGCCCCATCGTCGGCAGCAGCAGCACGATGATCGCGGTCACGGTCGCCACGTTCAGGCTCGGATTGATCGCGGCCAGAAAGGCCAGCGGCGCAACCGCCAGCACCAGCACCGCCAGCAGGGCGGTTTCGCCGGAATGCGGGATCAGGATCGCGACCGCACCTCCGTAGATCGCGCCGCCGATGGTGCCGATGAGGTAGTCACGGGTCGCTTTCAGTGACCGGCCGACGCTCATCTGGGTCACGATGATGGCCGTCAGCACGGCCCACAGCGGCAACCGAAGGTGCAGCGTAATCGCGAGCGCCAGCGCGGCGAAGGCGGCGGCCGTGACCCGGACGCCGAGGCCCATTTCCACCTTTCGCGACCACAGCCGCGTTGCCGTGCGTTTCAGGAATGAGGTCATGCACCGCAGGGTTGGGTTAGCCAGCCGTTCCGACTTAAAGCCGGTCGCGCATCATTCCGCAACAGGATCGCTTGCAGCGGCGAACCCGGTTCGTTAAATGGCCCGCGCGGTCACATGTTCGTGGTAACCGGCGGCAGAACATTTCAAATTCGGGCGCGTGAACCATATTCCTGATATTGCCTTGAACCTGAGCCCTGTTCGGGGAACTTACTTCTGCAATCCGTGTTTTGTTTGTTTGCGTAAGCGTTGGTGTTGTGATGCCGGTTTTTCGTTATTTTCTGGTCATGGGCTGTTGTCTCCTTGGCTTGCTTCTAGCCGCCGACTGGATCTGGCCCGGCGACGCTTCTAACAACGTGGATCGGGCTACCGTCGCGACCGCGAACGCCACCTCCCCGGGCCTGCGGGCGACAGCTTTG
>CAYNOF010001202.1:0-10064 GCA_964398335.1 uncultured Rhizobiaceae bacterium | reverse complement strand
TCCTTCGCCGACCGCATGAAGTTCTCGGCCCTGGTGCTGTTCATGGCCGCCTGGTCGCTCCTGGTCTACTCGCCCATCGCCCACTGGGTGTGGGGTCCGGGCGGCTTCCTCGGCGGCGCGGGCGTGCTCGACTACGCCGGCGGCACCGTGGTGCACATCAACGCCGGTGTCGCGGGCCTCGTCTGCGCCTACGTGCTGGGCAAGCGCAAGGGTTACGGCGCCGACAACATGGCGCCGCACAACCTGGTGCTGTCGCTGATCGGCGCCTCGCTGCTGTGGGTCGGCTGGTTCGGCTTCAACGCCGGCTCGGCGGTGGCCGCCAGCCCGAACGCCGGCATGGCGATGGCCGCGACGCAGATCGCCACGGCGGCGGCGGGCCTCGCCTGGATGTTCGCGGAGTGGGCGCTGCGCGGCAAGCCCAGCGTGCTCGGCATCATCTCCGGCGCGGTCGCCGGCCTGGTGGCGATCACCCCGGCCTCGGGCTTCGTCAACGCCACCGGTGCGCTGGTCATCGGCCTGGTCGCCGGCGTGGTCTGCTTCTGGGGCGCCACGTCGCTCAAGAAGATGATGGGCTACGACGATTCGCTCGATGCCTTCGGTGTCCACGGCGTGGGCGGCATCGTCGGCGCGCTGCTGACCGGTGTCTTCGCCGTCGGCGTGATCGGTGGCCCGATCGACGCCGCCGACGCCTCCAAGGGCATGAAGGCCGGCCTGATCGACGGCAATCCCGGGCAGGTGCTGATCCAGCTCGAGGGCATCGTCGCCACCATCATCTGGTGCGCGGTCATCACCTTCGTGATCCTCAAGATCATCCAGGCGACCATCGGCCTGCGCGTCAATCCGGAACAGGAGGTCGAAGGCCTCGACATCAATCTGCACGGCGAGACCGTGCACTAGGGTTCCCTCCGCCGTCGGGCTTCGCACACCCGTCGGCACCTGAAGGCCCGATGCCCTAGGCATCGGGCCTTTTTTCTTTGCCCATGCCTTGATCACGGCCTGCGTGCATCGCGGGCGATTCTCGCCTTTCGTCCGCAAAGACGGCCTGCTATCGATGGCCGAATGATCGGCGCCTGCCTGTCGGCAGGGCGACGGGGCGGAGGATCAACGCATGAAGCTCATCACCGCGATCATCAAGCCGTTCAAGATCGACGAGGTCCGTGACGCGCTGACCGGTATCGGCGTCATGGGTCTCACCGTCAGCGAGGTCAAAGGCTATGGCCGCCAGAAGGGCCAGACCGAGATCTATCGCGGCGCCGAGTACGTCATCAGTTTCCTGCCCAAGGTGAAGATCGAGGTCGTGGTCAGCGACAGCGAGGTCGAGCGCGTCGTCGAGGCGATCAAGAAGGCGGCGCATACCGGCAAGATCGGCGACGGCAAGATCTTCGTCTGGCCGTGCGAGCAGGCGATCCGCATCCGCACCGGAGAATCCGGCACCGATGCGCTCTGACGCGACAACCAGGGCGCGTGGCGTAACGCCGTGTCGCCCTTGCGCGGCCATGGTCGCGCCGCTTTCGCGGGTGATGTGATAGACACCGGCGCGTCCCCTTGCGCCCGCTTCGACCCTGGAGTCGCACCATGCCCATGCCGTTCGCCTTGCGCGCCACCGCCTTGCTCGCCCTTGCCGGCATATCCCTGGCCGCCTGCGTCATGGGCTCGTCCGAGGGGCCCTCGGGCGGCGGCGGCGGCTTCTACGAAGCGGCCGATCCGGTGGCCGACGGCGTGTCCTCGGCCTTCCACCGGCCGATCCGCGAGGGCGATGTGGAGAGCGTCCTGGCTGCCCATGTCCGCAGCCCGCTCTATCGCGAGATGGCCGAGCAGACCCTGCGCAAGAACAATTGCGCACCGTCAGGCACCTGTACGGTGCGCACGCTGCTGGTCCGGGTCAACGGCGCCGGCAAGCTGACCAGCGATCCGCCGTCCTGCGCCCTGATCGTCAGCCAGATCAGCGGCCAGAGCCTGCAATCGATGCGCTGGGAGCGCATGTCTGGGCCATGTGGACGCACCTGAGTTCAGTCAACAGCCCGTCATAAATCATTTACATCGCGCCGCTACAGAACCTTCGCGCCCGCAACATCGGCGTGGAGGTTCGGCATGCTCGTGCTCGAAGGGGTTTCGCGTCGCTTCGGCACCAAGCTTGCGGTCGATGACATCAATCTGCAGTTCGGCAAGGGCGGCTTCATCGGCGTGATCGGCCGCTCCGGCGCCGGCAAGTCGACCCTGCTGCGCATGCTGAACCGGCTGGTCGACCCCAGCGCCGGCCGCATCGTCTACGACGGCGTCGACATCACCGCGCTGAAGGGTGCCGCGCTGCGCGCCTGGCGCGCGCGCTGCGCCATGATCTTCCAGCAGTTCAACCTGGTCGGCCGCCTCGACGTGCTGACCACCGTGCTGATGGGCCGGCTCAACACGGTCTCGACGGCGCGCGCCGTGCTCAAGCTGTGGTCCGACGAGGACAAGGCGCTGGCGCTCGCCGCGCTCGAGCAGTTCGGCATCGCCAGCATCGCCGCCCAGCGCGCCGAGTCGCTGTCGGGCGGCCAGCAGCAGCGCGTCGCCATCGCCCGCGCGCTGGTGCAGGAGCCCGACCTGATCCTCGCCGACGAGCCGGTCGCCTCGCTCGATCCGCGCAACACGCGGCTGGTGATGGATGCGCTCAGGCGCATCAACAAGCATTTCGGCATCACCGTGCTGTGCAACCTGCACTCGCTCGACCTGGCGCGCGAGTACTGCGATCGCCTGGTCGGCATCGCCCATGGCCGCCTGGTGTTCGACGACGTGCCGTCGGCCCTCACCGATTCCATCGCCCGCGACCTCTACGGCCTGGAAGCCGACGAGGTCATGGACGCGCCCGCGCCGGCGCCGCTGCCCGACGGCGTCGCCGTCGCCGCCGCCTGAGTTCTCGTCCCCTCTCTTTCGTCGTCCTCCGGGAGATTTGACATGATCGATCGTCGCCATCTGCTCGGCCTCGCCGCCGGCACCATCGTGCTCGCCGCCGCGCCGGCCTTCGCCCAGAGCTGGAAGACCAGCTACCCCGAGCTGGTCCTGGCCGTCGTGCCGGCCGAGAACGCCTCGGGCGTCACCGAGCGCTACCAGCCCTTCATCGAGTACCTGTCGAAGGAGCTCGGCGTGAAGGTCGTGCTGCGCATCGCCAACGACTACGCCGCGGTGATCGAAGGCCAGCGCGCCGGCAACGTCCATATCGGCGCCTATGGTCCGGCCTCGTATGCCCGCGCCCAGATCACCGGCGTGAAGGTCGAGCCCTTCGCCACCACGCGCAACAACGACGGCTCGGTCGGCTACTACTCGGTCACCTACGTGCTGGCCAAGAGCCCGTACCAGAAGATGGCCGACCTCAAGGGCAAGACCATCGCGCTGGTCGATCCCAACTCGACCTCGGGCAACAACGCGCCGCGCTTCTTCCTCAACCGCGACGGCTATGACGTCGACAGCTTCTTCGGCAAGAACATCTATGCCGGCAGCCACGAGAACGCGGTGCTGGCGCTGGTGCAGGGCACGGTCGACGCGGCGGCCAACTGGTGGAACGCCGAGGACGATTCGAACCTCACCCGCATGCTCAACAAGGGCATGCTGAAGAACGCCGACGGCTCGCCGATGAAGCGCGAGGATTTCCGCATCATCTACAAGTCGGAGCTGCTGCCCAACAGCCCCTATGCCTACCTCACCTCGCTGCCGGACGATCTGAAGGCGGCGATCGTCAAGGCCTTCCACGAGGCGCCGACCAAGGCCAAGGCCGCCTTCGACAAGCTGTCGGACGGCAAGGACAAGGAGTTCATCGCGATCGACGCCAAGGCCTATGACCCGATCGTGCAGATGATCAAGTACGTCGACAACATGCGGAAGAAGCGCTCGTAAGTGACAACCGCGATCCAGCGCCTGCCCGAAGCGCAGGAGCAGGCGCTGGCGCGAAGCTACGCGCAGGCGGTCTCGGCCCGCCGCATGCGCACGGCGCTGGGCGGCGTCATCCTGGCCATCCTGATCGTGATGTCGGCGCGCACCAGCGAGGTGGATGTCGGCGCCTTCTTCGCGCATGTCGGCGGGCTGGGCGATTACTTCGATCGCCTGGCGCGGCTCGATACCGGCGAACGCGTCTGGACCGATATCGGCGAGTGGTTCTGGGGCCTCGGGCGCTGGGGCCGGCTGCTCTTCGACACCCTGCTGATCGCCTGGCTCGGCACGTTCCTCGGCGCCATCGGCGGCTTCTGCCTGTGCTTCGTCGCCGCCGAGAATCTCACCCGCTCGCGCTCCCTGCGTTTCGTCGCCCGGCGCTTCCTCGAGGCCTGCCGCACGGTGCCGGAGATCGTCTTCGCGCTGATCTTCGTCGTCGCCTTCGGGCTCGGCGCGCTGCCCGGCGTGCTGGCGATCGCCATCCACACCGTGGGCGCGATGGGCAAGCTGTTCGCCGAGGTGGTCGAGAACATCGACATGAGCCCGGTCGAGGGCGCCAAGGCTGCCGGCGCGGGCTGGACGCAGACCGTGCGCTTCGCCGTGGTGCCGCAGGTGCTGCCCAACTTCGCCTCCTACGCGCTGCTGCGCTTCGAGATCAATGTGCGCGGCGCGGCCGTGATGGGCTTCGTCGGAGCCGGCGGCATCGGCCAGGATCTCGTCGAGGCGATCCGCAAGTTCCACTACTCCGACGTCAGCGCGATCCTGCTGGTGCTCATCGTCACCGTCATGGCCATCGACCTCTTGACCGAGCGGCTGCGCCACCGCCTGATCGGGGTGACAGGATGAAAGGACCGCTGCGCCAGACCGCGATCGACGACCGCGCCGGCCTGCAGGGCCGTCATCCGCAAGTCTTCCGGCCGTCGTTCCGCGCCCGCGCGCTCGCCATGGCGATCGTCGGCGGCGCCATCGCGCTTTCGATCTACGCCATGTGGCGGCTGGAATTCTCGTTCAGCCGCATCGGCGTGGGCCTGGTGCAGCTGGGCCATTTCCTGCAGCTCATGGTGCCACCCGGCCACGGCGGCAAGCTCGCGCTCTATCTCGGCGCGCTGGCCGAGACCCTGGCCATCGCCTTCCTCGGGACCTTGCTGGCCGCGACCCTGGCGCTGCCGGCGGGCGTGCTGGCGGCCAAGAACGTGGTCGCCAACCGCATCCTGCACTTCTTCATCCGCCGCAGCCTCGACACGGTGCGCGGCGTCGACACCCTGATCTGGGCGCTGATCTTCGTCAGTGCGGTCGGGCTCGGCCCCTTCGCCGGCATGCTGGCGATCGCCGCCTCCGATTTCGGCGCCTTCGGCAAGCTGTTCTCCGAGGCGATCGAGAACAGCGATCGCAAGCCGGTCGAGGGCGTGATCGCCAGCGGCGGCGGCGCGCTGCACGCCGTGCGCTTCGGCCTGCTGCCGCAGGTCTTTCCGGTGATGCTGAGCCAGGTGCTCTACTACATCGAATCCAACGTCCGCTCGGCGACGATCATCGGCATCGTCGGCGCCGGCGGCATCGGCCTGCACCTCGCCGAGGAGATCCGCACCCTGGAATGGGGCCACGTCGCCTTCCTGGTGCTGATGATCCTGGTGACGGTGGCGGCGATCGACTTCGTCTCCTCCCGCCTGCGCTTCGCCGTCATCGGGCGCCGCGCGAGCGCGCCGGGCTGAGGCGGCGCGGCCCGAACGGCGCGTCGCCGGCGATGGTGACGCGATGGCCGTAGCGCCGGTGCGGCCGGTAATCGAAGACCGCGTGGTGCAGGGCACAGCGGTTGTCCCACAGCGCCAGCCCGCCATCGCCCCAGTGCACCCGGCACTGGAACTCCGGCGCCTCGCAGTGGCGGAACAGCATCGCCAGCAGCGAATCGCTCTCGAGCTTGTTCAGCCCGACGATGCGCGTGGTGAAGCCGGGATTGACGAACAGGCAGGCGCGGCCGGTCACGGGATGCTCGCGCACCACGGGGTGCTCGGCCTGCGGGATGCGCTTGCCGCCCTCCTTGTCGTAGAACGAACTGCTGTAGACATGCGCGCTGCTGTGGATCGCGGTCAGCCCGCGCAGCATGTCGCGGATCGGCGGCGAGAGCGCCTCGAAGGCGGCATACATGTTGGCGAACAACGTGTCGCCGCCGCCGTCGGGCGGCACCTCGGTGATGTAGAGCGCCGAGCCCATCGGCGGGTTGGGTTCGCACGACATGTCGGAGTGCCAGGCATGGCCGGCGACCATCTCCGACGTCTCGTCGGCGCGCACGACGCGGATCTCGGGGTGGCCCTCGATCTCCTGCTTCGCGGCGGGATGGATCATCGGCTCGCCGAATCGGCGACTGAAGGCGACATGCTGATCGACCGTCAGCCGCTGGTCGGGAAAGAACAGCACCAGATGCGCCATCAGCGCGTCGTGGATCTCCTGGAACTGCTGGTTGCCCAGCGGGCGGGCGAGGTCGATGCCCTCGACGCGCGCGCCGATCACCGGCGACAAGCGCCGGACCCGGATCGTCTCGTACTGCATGGCGTGTGAACCCCCTCCACAGCCGGACAAACCTTAGATGCACTGAACCGATGCCCACCACGGCGCATCGCGGGGATCAGGCGCGCGTTTCTGCAAGCCTCTGGAATCTATGTTAAAAAAACGCTGTAAGTGGTTCTTGTAATTGACACTATCGTCCATTAGTGTGCCGCCATATGCCGTTCCCCCGCGGCACAAGGTCTGGGCAACTCGTTGTTTCTGGTCGCGGCCGGCGCCAAGCTGGCCGGGAATGGACTGAAAGCGATAGGAAACATGATCAATCCGCGTCTTGCCCAGGATCTCAACGAATATCCCTTCGCGCGTCTCACCGCGCTGATCGCCGACCTGCCGGCGCCCAAGAACCCCATCATCATGTCGGTCGGCGAGCCGCAGGGCCCGGTGCCGCAATTCGCCCGCGACATCGTCGCGCGCGACCTGTCGCTGTCGAACAAGTACCCGCCCAACCAGGGCACGCCGGAGCTGTGCCAGGCGATCGCCGGCTGGCTGACGCGGCGCTACGGCCTGCCCGAGGGCATCGTGCAGTGGAACCGGCACGTTCTGCCGCTCGCCGGCTCGAAGGAGGGCGTCTACAACATCGCCACGGTCGCGGTGCCGCCGGAGAAGAACGGCAAGAAGCCGATCGTGATGATCCCCAACCCGTTCTATCAGGCCTATCTCGGCGGCGCGGTGCTGGCCGGCGGCGAGACGCTGTTCCTCAACACCAATGCCGAGAACGGCTTCCTGCCGGATTTCGATTCGGTGCCGCTGGAGACGTGGAAGCGCACGGCGCTGGTCTATCTCTGCTCGCCGGGCAATCCGCAGGGCGCCACCGCCAGCATCCCCTACATGCAGAAGCTGATCGAGCAGTGCCGCCGTCACGATGCGGTGCTGGCGATCGATGAATGCTACGCCGAGATCTACAACGACAAGCCGCCATCGGGCGGCCTGCAGGCGGCGCTGGCGATGGACGAAACGAACGGCAAGGATCCGTTCGCCAATGTCGTCGTCTTCCACTCGCTGTCCAAGCGCTCGAACGCGGCCGGCCTGCGCTCGGGCTTCGCCGCCGGCGATCCCAAGATCATCGCCATGCTGCTGCGCTGGAAGACCTATGGCGGACCGCAGGTGCCGCTCGCGATCCAGAACGCCGCCGCGGCCTTGTGGGACGAGGAAAGCCACGTCGCGGCGATCCGCGGCGAGTACCAGGCGCGTTTCCAGGCGGCGAAGTCGATCCTGCACAACAAGGGCGGCTTCTTCATGCCCGATGGCGGCTTCTTCCTCTGGCTCGACGTGGGCGACGGCGAGAAGGCCGCGCGCACCCTGTGGGCCGAGGGCGGCATCAAGGTGCTGCCGGGCGGCTATGTCTCGCGCGCGGTCGACGGCGTGAACCCCGGCCAGCGTTACATCCGCGTGGCGCTGGTGCAGGACCTCGACACCACGCGTCGCGCACTCACCCGCATGTCGGAGCTTCTGTAGTCCCATGGCGTTGGCGTCGCTCAAGGAAACGGTGAATTCGGCACGCGGCGGCTTCCTGCCGTCGGGCGCGACGCTGTTCTTCCGCCAGCGCGCCATGGAGCTTCTGGGCATCGGCGTGATCATCCTCGGCATGGCCGGGCTGATCGCGCTGATCACCTATCACGCCACCGATCCGTCGCTGAACCGCGCCACCGGCTTCGCGCCCAACAACCTGCTGGGCTTCGCCGGTGCCGCCTTCGCCGACCTGATGATGCAGGGTCTCGGGCTCGGTGCCTTCCTGCTGCCGGTGGCGGCGATCGCCTGGGGCGTGATGCTGGCGCGCCATCACGTGCTGCATTTCTTCGGCCTGCGCCTGGCGCTGCTGCTGGCCGCGATGCTGATTGCCGCGACCGCCGCCGGCCGGCTGAGCGACATCGGCCAGTGGACGCCGCATGCCGGCCCCGGCGGCGTCACCGGCGCGGCCCTGGCGAAGTACGTCTCGGAGATCGTGCTGACCTACAGCGACGGCGGTCCGCTGCCCGTCATCGCGCCGCTGGGTGCGCTGCTGGCGCTGGCCCTGATGATCCCGGTCATGGGCATGCGGCGCGGCCACCTGCCGTTCATCTTCCGCGTGCTGTTCCTGCCGCTGAAACTGCTGCGCTGGCTGTGGAGCGCCGCCGTGGCGCTGTGGCGCGGCCGCCCCGATCGCCTCGACGAGCGCGCGCCGCCGCCCGAGCCGCCGGTCGGCTATGCCACGATCCCCGGCGAGATCGACGCCTCGCAATATGATCCGGCGCGCTTCCAGCCGATCCCCGAGGAGGAGCGGCCGCTGCCGTCGCGCGACACGCTGATGGTCGATGCGCCGCTCTCGCCCATCGCCGATCTGAAATATGGCCAGGGCGAGGTCGACGCGATCCCCGAGATCGACGATGCGCCGCGGCATCACGAGCGCAGCTGGCTGCCGCGCTGGCTGCGTCGCGGCAGCGAGCCCGCGCCGGCCGAGTACGAGGAGATTGCCGAGCCGGAGGAGCGCATCGAGCCGGTGCTGATGCGCCCCGCCCATGTCGAGCAGGCGCCGCCGCCGGCCGATGAGCCGCCGCCCGCCATTGAAGCGCCGCCCGCGGTCGTGCCGATGGGCGCCAAGGTGCTGCATCTCGTGCGCAAGCCGCAGGCCACGCCGACTGCGCAGCCGGCAGAGGACGAACCGCAGCCGGCGGCCATCGCGCCCGTCTACCAGCCCAAGGTCGTGCTGAAGCCGGTAAAGCCCATGCCGGGCAAGCGCGCGCAGGCCGAACGGCAGCCCGAACTGGCGCTGGGCGGCGAGAACTTCACCCTGCCGCCGCTCGACATCCTCTCGCCGCCGCCGAAATCACTGACCGCCGCGACCATCGACGAGGAGGCGCTGGCGCAGAACGCGCGGCTGCTCGAATCGGTGCTCGACGATTTCGGCGTCAAGGGCGAGGTGGTGAAGGTCCGCCCCGGCCCCGTGGTGACGCTCTACGAGCTCGAGCCGGCGCCCGGCGTGAAGTCCAGCCGCATCATCGGCCTGGCCGACGACATCGCGCGCTCGATGAGCGCGGTGTCGGTGCGCGTCGCCACCGTGCCGGGCCGCAACGTCATCGGCATCGAGCTGCCCAACGCCAAGCGCGAGATGGTCTTCCTGCGCGAGCTCCTGTCGACCAAGGACTACGAGGATCTGCGCCTGAACCTGCCGCTGGTGCTGGGCAAGGATATCGGCGGCGGCCCTGTCGTGGCCGACCTCGCGCGCATGCCGCATCTCTTGATCGGCGGCACCACCGGCTCGGGCAAGTCGGTGGGCATCAACACGATGATCCTGTCGCTGCTCTATCGGCTGGCGCCGGAGAAGTGCAAGTTCATCATGATCGATCCGAAGATGCTCGAGCTGAGCGTCTATCAGGACATCCCGCATCTGCTGACCCCGGTCGTCACCGATCCGCGCAAGGCGGTGGTGGCGCTGAAGTGGACGGTGCGCGAAATGGAAGACCGCTATCGCAAGATGTCCAAGCTCGGCGTGCGCAACATCGATGGCTACAACGCCCGCCTGGCTCAGGCCCTGTCGAAGGGCGAGACGCTCTACCGCACGGTCCAGACCGGCTTCGACGAGGACACCGGCGAGGCGGTGTACGAGAAGGAGGCGCTGTCTCTCG